>JAISXQ010000081.1 GCA_031270425.1 Prevotellaceae bacterium
TTCACCGTCGGGATTGCATCCCTTCAACCGGATTTCGCCGCCGATTTCGACTAAATAATTTTCACACGCTTTCCCGTCTAAAAAGTCCGCGACAACATCGACGGAATACCCTTTTGCTACTGCGTTGGCGTTCAATACAATAGTAGGATTGCTTTTAACAACGCGATTGCCTTCAAGCCATATTTTATCCATGCCTACGCATTGCTTCAACGCTTCGACAGTCTCTTTATCAGGGTTCGCCTTTCCGCCCGAACCGAATCCCCATGCGCGAAACAACGGTTCCGCCGAAATATCGAAAGCTCCTTCCGTCAACCGGCTTATTTCTTTGGCTTTGGTAAATAATACACGGAAAAAACCGTCTATTTCAACCTCTTCATTCCGATTGACGCGCGAAATAACGGACGTTTCGTCATAAACCGATAAGGATTTTTCAAAGCTTTTCAGCAACAACTCAATTTCGGATTGAAAATCGCGGTCTTTTTCATCCTGATAAATAATGCTGTAACTTGTTCCTTCGGCTACGCCGTAAATATTGTAATAAAAACTACCGTCGGCGGCAAATATCGCGTCCATAGATTTCAGCACACGGATGACACGGATTGAACGGATTTACACGGATTTTTAACAAAATATACGTCTATTATTTATCGGTGTAAATCCGTTCAATCCGCGTCATCCGTGCGCCTTCTCAGAATTTTACAAACTCGCTGTTGTTCAAGTAGTCCAAACTTTTTTGCACGCTTTCGAGCGGCGTAAAGTTATATTTTTCAACTTCAACGATGATGTGTTTCGTCCCTGCAATTTCAATGTTGTTGAAAATAGCGTCGAAACCAACCATCCCGCTTTGTCCCAATTCTTCGTGGTCTTTTATGTGCAGTAAATGAAAACGTCCGGGATACTTGTTAAAGTATTCAACCGGAGGTTGCTGTCCCCTTACGACCCAGTAAACGTCCATTTGAAAGAACACATATTCGGGATTGGTGTTTTCGACCAGGTAATCGTACATCATCCTGTCTTCTATTTTCGTAAACTCAAACGCGTGATTGTGGTACCCGAAAGACAAACCTTGCTCTTTACTTCTTTTTCCTATTTCGTTGTAGTATTCGCAGTAGGTTTGCAAATCTTCTAATGTTTTGGGCACAATCATACTCGGAACAACAATGTATTTCATTCCGGTTGCTTTATGCGCTTCGATAGCCTCATCCCACCATTTAAGCGATTCGGAAAAGTTTTTCGACTTTAATTCTTCGTCTGAAAGTCCTTTGTTTGTATGCGACGATAAAACGTACATTCCCGCTTTTTCAACATCGGCTTTAAATTCTTCCGGCGTTTTTCCGTAAAATTTTCCGTCGCTATATCCGGCGGCTTCAACGGCGGTATAGCCTATTTCCCCCAATTTAGAGATAGTGCCTGCATAATCCGCTTTAATGTCGTCGCGCACAGACCAAAGTTGTATCGCGATGTCTTTCTTCGCAGAAACTTCTTTTGAACAGCAGGCTGTAAGCGATAATGCAACGCTTGCCAACACTAATAATGTTGTTTTTTTCATAATTGTAATTTTTTAGCACACGAGGGCGTCCAAAAAGTCAATTAGAACACAGATAACACAGTTCCCAACAGTAATCGGGACTGTGTCTTCTGTGTTCTTTTTAGACAGCCTCGTGTTTTTTTAATTAATCCAAAATTTTAATCCTGATATTGCGGTACCATACATCGTCGCCGTGGTCTTGCAATCCAATGTATCCTTCGCGGTTTTCGCCGCCGCAGTTATTCAGCAATTCAAAAGCGAGGGGCCACTTCTCCTGACTAAATTTGCTTGCTTGAAGCATATCCGTCCATTGCTGCGTCCACAAGTGGTATTCAACAACGTTTTCGTCGTTTTGTCCATGTACAACCGTTCCTTTGTATACCATGATTTTTGCTTTGTTCCATTCTCCGAAAGGTTTCGCGTTTTGTGGAATGGCGGGAATCATGTCGTACAACGACGCGGACTGGCGGTTGTTGTCTTTACCTAATTTTGCGTCAGGATGGTTTTGATTGTCAAGAACCTGATATTCGGGAGACGAAATGTAGATAGGCTCCAACCTCAATTCTCCGGTTTTCGGGTCTTTGGCTTGAATTTCCTGAGCCAGATAGAAAATACCGGAATTACTTCCTTTCGATACTTTCCACTCCAATTCCAATTCAAAATTTTTAAATTTATGGGCGAAAATAAGGTCTCCGCCTTCTCCATCCTGCGCTTCGCCTCCTCCGGAACCGTTGAATTTAATAGCTCCTTCGTCGATTGTCCATTTTCCGGGAACGTAGTCTTTTCCATAACCGCGCCATCCGGTAAGTGTTGTTCCATCGAAAATAACTACGTATCCGTCGTTATCCGTCGGGAAACCGGCAAGATCTACTGCCGGACTTTCCACTACTGTGTATTCCGGTTTCACTGTTTCGTTTGTTTTGTCGTTACTTTTTTTTGCACTGCCTCCGCAAGCTGTAAACGCAAGGGCAAGAGCCATACAGCCGGCGCTATAAACAAGTTTTTTCATACTGTTGAATTTTAAAAATTTATACTAATTATTAATTGCGATTATTTAGGCATGGCGGGAAGGCTGTAACCATTTTGATAAGTATGCCTTATCAATTCCTGAGCAAACGCGTTGGCATTGACAGGTTCCGTCCATGTTTTATCGAAAGTCGGGTGGCCGTCGGTAATTTTAAAGCCGTCTTTTATAACCGTCTTGATGGTCGCATTTTCGGGGATATTGGTGAAACGCATGTTTTCGCCGTCCCATTCCAACTCTTGGTTCAGGCTTTGCAGGCGGATAGCCAATACGCCCATAACCACCATTTCGTTGAAAGGTCCCGCTTCGCTGAATGGCGATGCTGTTTCCACACGGTAAGCGGACGATTCTTTGCAGGCTCGTACCCAGTCCATTTGGTGTTGTTCGTCGGGAACTTCGCGGAGCACTTTCGGAGCAGTCGGAACACGTCCTGAAAGCAGGTAAGGATTTACTCCGTAACAACCGCAAATAAGCGTATCTTTTGTTCCGTGGAAAATAACGCCGCCGCCCTGGTCGTTCAGGTTCTTTCCTGCGGGAAGCCCTTCGGGGCGCATGGGTTGCAAGCCGCCGTCGTACCAAATAACTTCTACTTCGGGCATCGCTACCTTCGGCATATTATCGCGGGCGGGGAATATCAATTTTACAGTTTGAGCCGACGGACAGGAATCGGTCAACAACAAAGTCGAACTTCCCTGAACTTTTGCAGGATAGCCCAATTTCAAGCCTTTGAATACGGGATGCAGGATATGGCAAGCCATGTCGCCCAATGCGCCGGTACCGAAATCCCACCAGCCGCGGAAATTCCAGGGCGTGTAAATCGAATTAAAAGGACGGAACGGAGCGGGTCCGATAAATGCGTCCCAATTCATGGTATTGGGTACTTTTTCTATTTTTTCGGGGCGGTTTAATCCTTGGGGCCAAATAGGACGGTCGGTAAAGGCTTCTACTTTTGTAACCTCCCCGATCTCGCCGTTCCATATCCATTCGCAGGTTTTGCGAACTCCTTCGCCCGACGATCCCTGGTTGCCCATTTGGGTCGCCACTTTATGTTTCGCGGCTAATTTGGTAAGCAGGCGCGACTCGTAAACCGAGTGGGTAAGCGGTTTTTCCACATATACGTGTTTTCCAGCCGCCATAGCGTCGGCAGCAACGATAGCGTGCGTATGGTCGGCTGTTGCCACAATAACAGCGTCCGCCGATTTCAGCAGTTCTTCGTACATCCGGCGGTAGTCGTTGTATTTCTTCGCATTGGGGAAATACTTGAATACGCGGTCGGAATATTTCCAATCCACATCGCAAAGCCCGATGATATTCTGGCTTTCCATACCTTTAAGAACGCTGAATCCGCGTCCTCCAACTCCAACTCCGAGGATGTTCAATTTATCACTCGGCGCTACATGTCCAAAATTTTTACCCAAAATACTGCTGGGCGCTACAGTCAATCCGACAGCTGCGGTGGCGCCGGCTTGAAGAAATTTTCTTCTTGAAATGTTTGCCATAAGATTCAAATTTAAGCCCCCTAAATCTTCCTCAGGGGACTTTCCGTTCCTCTAAGGTTTCTCGCCGGGGAGTGATTATAATTTATTTTTAATTGTTTTTTCTTACTAAGATTGTTTCAAAAAACAGATAATACGGATTAAACGAATAAAAACGGATTCTATTGTGTTCTATGTGCATCCCGATAACTATCGGGAGTATTCCATGCGTCAAAAATAAATCTTGCTTATAATCATCATACAAAAAGTTTTATCTTACAATTTCTTCCCTGTCCTTATCCCAATACATAGTGCGTCCTTCGAGGTATGCCCTTGTTCCCATGTGGGCGGCAATGGCTTCTTCAAATCCGGCGTCTATATTGCAGGATGTTTGCCTGTTTCCGTCGCGGATACACTCCAGCCATTCCCTGATGTGCAAAAACGTGGTGTTGTAGCGTTTTCCTCCCAAATAGGAATACAACAATCCCCGTTGCGCAAAATAGAGTTCCGTCGCGGAAGTAACAGCGTCAACATTGTCTTTACCGGGTACGTAAGTGTAAAACGGCGTTTCCGGCTTTATAATTCCTTTTTCTATTTTATCTTTATAGCGCGTAGAATCCCTGTCTATTTTCACAGTTAAGGTATCTCCTACTTCCATCGAAGCATCGTGCCCCATAATGACTTTCCCTCTGTTGCGGGTACTCGCTAATGTCGCGCTGTAAAGCAGCGTTATGTTCTTATCGGGAAACTCGAATGTTGTTTGCAATACATCAGGCACTGTCCGCCCGTCCTTGAAGAAATAAACGCCTCCCGACGATGTAGCCGAATGAGGAATTCCCAAACCGACCATTTGATTGACCGCGTCGTATTCGTGGGTAAGCAAATCGCCACTTAAACCGGTGCTATAATCCCACCAACAGCGCCAACGGAAAAAGCGTTCGAGGCTGAATTTGCTTCGCTCGTCGGGTCCTACGTATTTCTCCAGTTTGTATTTGGACATATAGTCCGTATATTCTTTTATCCGTTTGCTATCTCCTTCAAACTGTTTCCAGTCGATAGTTTGAGGATTTCCGTTTTCGTGTATTTTGTACACCCAAGCTCCATTGGGGTCGTTCCTGTTGGTACAAACTTCAATCAGGGATACTGGTCCTAAAATTCCCTTTGAAATGATTTCTTTCGCTTTTTTATAGCTGTCGACCTGCCGCCCTTGATGCCCCAACTGAAAAACTACGCCCGTTTTTCTCACAACGTCCCTTAAAGCATAGGTTTCGGGAACCGTCCATGTAAGCGGTTTTTCGAGGTAGACGTGCTTTCCCGCCAAAGCTGCGTCCATCGCCATGGTTCCGTGCCAGTGGTCGGGCGATGCAATAACGACGGCGTCCACATCGTCGGCATGTATCAGGTCTTTGTAATTCCGGTAACGCTTCGGCGCGACGCCTGTTTCTCCTCCAAGACCGAGCCTCTTTACGTTTGCTCCGGCGCGAATCCCTGCTTCCGCAAAATCGTCGAATATATCGCAAACCGCCGTCAGCCGGACATTCAAATCTTCCTGGACTACAAAATCTTCGTAACGGGAATCTTTCGAGTCTTTTTTTGCCGCGTCAATCAGTTCCTGCAACTTTTCGGGAGTGGAAAAGCCTAAGGCTTGCAAAAGTTGTTTACCCCGTATTCCGCAACCGATAATTCCGACACGTATGGTTTTTCCGCCGGGAATAAGTTCGGGTATGGAATATTTTTCGTTGCTGAGATTAAAAACCTCTTTTATGTTGCGCTGCTTGTCGTTGTCGTTTTTTTTCTTTTTATATAAACCGTAAGCCATTGCGCCCAGCACAGGCACCGTGGCAAGCATTTTTAGACTCTCGCGCCTGCCGATAGACTCTGGATGGTCATTTACGGCTTGCGCGCTAACGTCTTCCTTTTGGATGTCATCCTCTTTTTCGGGATTTTTCTTTTCCGGTATATTGCTGTTTGAACCCATTTATTTACTTGCATTTTAAAATTTTATGGAGATAGCGGTCTAAACCGATGATATGCGACGTGGGGAAACCTGTCAAAACAATTAAAGCTGCCATCTCGACCAAATTTTTATCAATCCACAGGTAAGAACCTTCCGCGGGCATCAGATATTCGGCTCCAATAAAAGGCGGATGCGACAAACAGTACATCAAAAGGAGAACAACGCCGCATATAGACGACCATTTGGAAAGACATCCGAGAATAAGCCCCAAACCGACAAGAATAAGACCGTAAGTATTCAGCACGTTTGCAATACTTAACAACGTTGTATTTGAAGCAATATTGTAGAAATACTCGGCGAAAAAACCTTGGGAATCCATTAAATAATGATAGGCCGTCCAGTTTGGGTTGAATACTTTTATTAATCCTTCGTATAAAAAATGCCAGCCGATTAAAAGGCGTAAGATGATTAAAGAGGAAATTTGAAATTTTGAATATTGCTGCATCTTCATGTTTAAATCAGGAAATGGTTGTTTTGTTTGGACGCATAGAATAGTGAAAAATTGCATTATCGCTTTAAAACTGCGAATTTACTTAATTTTTTAAGTTGTATCCAACAGCAAAACAGAATTATATTATCTTTTGTATTTTTTTATACTTATTAAATAGTGTGAACAAAAAACGGTATTAAAACGGTATTTTACAAAGTGATAGTTACTCCTTTTCAAAATTTCATTCACTTGCTTTCGTCTTCCAAACCAATGTTGCCAAAAGAAACGAAACAACAGAAGCTCCAATTCAAAATAAATTGCAGGCAGGGAATGTACCGCCAATCGCCGCGATGCGAGGCAACAAAAACGTAATCGCTGTTTGGATTGAGAACTTAAACTTTTCCAAC
>JAISXQ010000108.1 GCA_031270425.1 Prevotellaceae bacterium
GTGAACGGACTTGTCGGCAAGTTCACTCATTTGGCGGCTGTCGCCGTTGATTATTCTATGCGTTGTTGTATTCATAAAATTAAACCTTTCTACCGTTTTATTTTCAACTTGCACATCACCGGATAGTGGTCGGAATAATCAACTTTATCGACCTGAAAATCAGACGCTATAAATGCTTCGTCGTGTAAAATATAATCGATGCGTAATTGATAAATTCCGCGGCTGTACGTCAAACCCAAACCCTTGCCCGATTCCACAAAAGAATCCGATAAGTTCCCCCTCATTTTTTTGTAGGCATACGAAAGGGGAACGTCGTTAAAATCGCCGCATACGATTACTTTGTAAGGCGACTCTTTAATCATTTCCGAAACGATGTCAACCTGTTTGGCTCTTACCTTGGCGGCTTCATTCAGCTTTCGAGAAAACTCATTTGTTATTCCGGCTATATCGTCGCTGTCGAATTTACTTTTCAGTTTTTGACTGACGGCTTTGTCCATGCCCGTAATTTTATTCGACTCCAAATGAACATTAAAAACACGGACAACGGTTCCCGCAATGTCAATATCCGTAAAAATCGACGCATTGTAGCGCGAAGGATAATCTATCGACTGCTTGTTCACAATCGGATACTTTGAAAACGTAGCCATTCCGACTTGCTTAAAGCGGGCATTTTCAATTTTGTAGGAAATATGCTTGTATTTATACTTCTTAAAAATCTCCAATACGTCGTCGTGCGTCAAAAAATTCTTGCTTTTACTAACGTTAAACTCCTGCAAACAAACAATATCCGCATCTTTATCCAATATATACCGAATGCCTTCGCTCGGTTTCTCCTTCGTATGTTTTTTATAAACAAAATTCGCCATTGTATTATAACTCAGCGCTTCAAGTTCCAAAGCATCGCCGCTGTCATCCGAAGGAGTCTTAAACAGAGGATAGGAGTTATTTACCGCCGGAATAGAAACAAGAAGTACCAGCAAAGGCAAAACAACATATTTTTTCCATAAGAGCAACCAAAAAACAAGAAAAAACACATTGACAACAAGCAAATACGGAAAAAACAACGCCAAAGAAGAAACAAAACCGGCTTTACCGGGATTAAAATTACCGGCAAACAAGGTTGCCAGCAACAGCGCCGAAAAAGCAACATTAATCAAAAACACCAGAAAGCGGCTTATCTTTCCTACCATATATCTGCGTTACAAGCAATTGAATAAAATTGTTGTATAAAAAAACATGTTGTAAAATTCGTAAAAAAAAACGACATAAGCACAAAATTCCGGTGCGTTTCGCAAAGAAACACGATAAAAGCCTGACTCTAACGACCTTGATCGAACAATTTACGCTTCTCGTCCGCGGTTAAGCTGTCGTAACCCGACGCTTTGATTTTGTCCAGAATACGGTCGATTTCCGCCATGTTCCGCACCTTGTTCCGGTTATAATCGCCGTCGCTCATCCGGCTATTTCGAGGCTTCGATTTCTTAGAAACTTTCATTTTCACAGGGCTGAACAAGGTAAAAATCCCGTCTAAGAAACGGTTCAAGCCTTTCGTAATATCGCGCCCTTTCGACAAGGACAAGGCAAACAGATAGCCGGCAAAAGCGCCGCCCAAATGCGCCAGTTCGCCACCTCCGTTATCAGACGTTATGCCGAAAAAACTTATCAGCACGACAACAATGGCGATATATTTTAACTTCACTGCGCCTATCAGGAAAAGGTTCATCTCCGAATTGGGCGACTTCACGGCGCTTGCCACAATAACAGCCATAACCGAACCCGACGCGCCAAGCAACAAACTTGTTCCAAGCAACGGCGCGTAATACGGAAATAAATTGTAGGCGATTATATAAAAAGCCGCGGCAACAAAACCGCCGATCAAATAAAGACCAAGCAACTGCTTCTCGGAAAAATGTAATAGAAACATCTTGCCGAACCAGTACAGACACAGCATGTTGAAAAACAGGTGGAAGAAACCTTCGTGCAAAAACATGTAGGTCAGAAGCGTCCACGCGTGGTAAAGCAACTGCGTCAAATCGGAAGGAACAGCTAAGTACCGGGTCAGAAACTCTCCGGAAACATTGAACAACCGGAATCCGACCATCAGCAATTTCAACAGGACAAAGACGGCAATGTTGATGTATATCAATTTAACAAGGAAATTACCCTGTCTGAAAGTCTGTTTTATATTATCCCACAAATTCATTTTGGATTTCAAAATTTCATATTCGTTGATTCGTTTTGACTTCTTCCTCTGAACTATTTCCCGTTTTTCCTTTTCCAGTACACAATCAGGATAGCGCCGAAGAGCATACCGCCCAAATGTGCGAAGTGCGCAATGCTGTCGCCCGAAAAATTAGCCACGCCTAAGAATAGCTCAATCAAGCCGTAAACAGCCACAAAGATACGCGCTGGAATGGGTATCGGAAGGAATAGCAGCATCAACCGGGCTTGCGGGAAAAGCCATCCGAAAGCCAGCAACAACCCGAAAACCGAGCCGGAAGCCCCGACGGTTACAAAGTTCGGATTATTCAGGAACACCTCTTTTATCTGAACCAATATATCCTGATTCAGGTTTCTGACGTCCGTATTAAAATAATTACTGTATGGAATCAAACCTTCCATAGAACCTGTGGTTATCGCTTCGCTCATCGCGTTCAGCATCGGTTGAAACTCGATAGCCCAAACGGCTTGCTGCATCAATCCCGCTCCTACTCCGGTTATAAGATAGTAAGCAAGAAAACGTTTGCTTCCCCAAAACTGCTCCAATGCTGCACCGAACATAAACAACGCGAACATATTGAAGAAAATATGCGAGAAACTGCCGTGCATAAATATATAAGTCAGCATTTGAGCTACATTGAATTTGCCGGAAGCCCAGTAGTGCATTCCCAGAATATCATACAGATTGACGTTGAAACGCGGCAATACGATTGCGGCAAGCCACATGATTAAATTAATAACGATTAAATTCTTTGTAACGGGGGGGATTGAGTTCCAAAACGACGGTTTACCGTAATTCATAATCTTTTAGAAGTTCTTTTTGGGGACAAAAGTAATCAAAAAAAATAAGAAAA
>JAISXQ010000132.1 GCA_031270425.1 Prevotellaceae bacterium
GATTCACTCCTCTTTGTTGCGGGAGCCTTGGCGGCTTTACCCACAAATCATTTGAATGTGTTTTTGTTTGCAGGGATTATCATTATTGCCGCCGTATTGGGCGATTCGGTAAATTTTGAGATCGGAAAATACTTCGGGGCTAAAATATTCGGCAATCCCGACTCCAAAATATTCAAGCAGACATACCTGCAAAAAACCCACGAATTTTACGAAAAACACGGAGGTAAAACCATTATTTTGGCGCGCTTTGTGCCTATCATACGGACTTTCGCCCCGTTTGTCGCCGGCATGGGACGCATGACCTACAAATACTTTATCACGCACAATATTATCGGCGGCATAATTTGGGTAACGTTGTTTATCTTCCTTGGATACTTTGTGGGTAATCTTTCCTGGGTGCAAAATAATTTGAAATTTTTAATCGTAGCCATCATATTTGTTTCGTTGCTTCCTCCCTTTATTGAATATTTCAGAACAAAAAAACCTCAGAATACAGGAAAATCCCTTTGAAGAGCTTTGGAGGAGCTGAATTTTTAATATTCTATATGAAAAATAAACATCTTGGAATCCTGTTCTTGAACTGCTGCTGGCTTATGGCTTCCACCCTGCCGGCGCAGGGTTTTTCATCTTTGCAGCAGCGGAAAATACTGAATGTAATGTCTGCAATCTCGAATGTTTATGTAGATACGATAAACGAGAAAAGCCTTACCGACGTGGCTATAACAGCCATGTTGAAAGAACTGGATCCACATTCTTCCTACATCCCGCAAAAGGAGGTGGAACGCGTGAACGAACCGCTCGAAGGCAGTTTCGAGGGAATCGGAATCCAGTTTCAAATGTTCGAGGATACGCTTTTAGTGGTGCAAACTATTGCCGGATGTCCTGCCGAGAAAGTAGGAATCCTGCCGGGCGACCGTATTATTTATGTCGACGACGAACTTATCGCCGGCGGTAAAAAACAAAACTCGGATATTCTAAAACTGCTCCGCGGTCCGAAAGGGAGTGAAGTTACGGTAAAAATAAACCGCGGCGGCGAAAAAGACCTGTTGCTCTTCAAGATAATACGCGATAAAATTCCTGTTTACAGCGTCGACGCCCACTATATGGCAGGAAAAGATATTGGCTACATCAAGATTAATAATTTCGGATCCAACACGCTCAGCGAGTACAAAAAAGCGATGGCGGACTTGCAGAAAAAAGGCATGAAACAGCTTGTTTTAGGTCTTCAAGGAAATGGCGGAGGTTATTTGAACGCCGCCGTCGAACTTGCCGACGAATTTTTAAGCCACGATAAAACGATTGTATATACCCAAGGGCGGAACGACCCGAAAAAGGCGTTTTACTCCTCTTCTATCGGTAATTTTGAGAAAAACAAACTGGTTATTCTGGTGGACGAGTATTCTGCGTCGGCAAGCGAAATTGTTTCCGGTGCTGTACAGGACTGGGACAGGGGCGTTATTGTGGGACGGCGCACTTTCGGTAAAGGGTTGGTTCAGCGCCAGTTGCCACTGATCGACGGCTCTATGCTCCGCCTTACAAGCGCGCGGTATTACACGCCGACCGGACGTTCCATTCAAAAACCCTACAAAGGGGTTGATTACGAAAAAGACCTGTTGGAACGCTACAATCACGGCGAAATGCAACATATCGACAGCATCCGCTTCCCCGATTCGTTAAAGTATAAAACAGTAACATTGCAGCGGACGGTGTACGGTGGCGGCGGTATTATGCCTGATATTTTCGTGCCTATCGACACTGCCGGTTTCACGCGCTACCACCGCAGTTTGGTCAGCCGCGGCGTTATTAACAAGACCTACCTGCAATATCTGGACAAAAACAGAAACGCGCTGAAATCCGCGTATCCCACATTTGAAAAGTTTAGGGATACATACGAGCTAAGCGACGAATTGATGCAACTGTTGCGGAGTAAAGCGGACGCAGAAAATATAACTTTCGACGAAGCGCAGTACGCCGTGTCCGAAGCGCTTATCAAACTGCAATTAACCGCTTTAATAGCCGGCGACTTGTGGACTACTTCCGAATATTATCAAATAATAGACCGGCAAAACGATTTATTGCAGCGAGCTGTGGAAATCCTGCAAACTCCCGGTGAATACGAACGGATATTATCGCCATAAAGAAGAGTTTGGAGTTTATAGTTTATAGTTTGGAGTTTATAGTAAGTTTATAGTTTGGAGTTTTCCCGATAGCTATCGGGATTATAGTTTGAGTATTAACGAATTAACGGAATACATACAGCAAAATTGGGTTGAAATATCGGGAGCCGTACTGAGTTTCATCTACCTTTATTTTTCCATCAGGCAAAAAACCGCCTTATGGATAGTTGGTATTTTGTGTTCATCGCTCTACTTGGTCGTTTTTTTTCAAAGTAAATTCTACGCCGAAGTAACATTACAGCTTTATTATCTTGCCGTAAGCATCTACGGCTGGATCAACTGGCGCTTTGGAAAGGACAAAGACAGCGGGGCGAGGCTTTCCGTAAAAAAGACAACAGCAAAGCAGGCGGCGGTTTTGAGCGCGATAATGCTCGTAGTATTCGGAGCCTATTATTATGCGCTGTCGCGTTTTACCGACTCTCCCTTACCTTTGGGCGACTCTTTCACCGTTGCCTTAGCCATTACCGCCACATGGATGCTGGCGCGGAAAATGCTCGAAAACTGGCTGTTGTTCATCGTTTCTAACGCTCTGTGTACCGGATTGTTTTTTTATAAGGAACTTTATCCTACCGCCGTATTATTTATCGTTTATACGCTGATGGCTGTGGTCGGCTATTTCCGTTGGAAAGCTGCGATGAAAAGGGCAGACGGAAAACAGTCCAAAAAAATCAGTAAAAAAAAGTAAAAATAGCCGAAGGGAAAAGAGCTTGGAGAGAGTGTGGAGTAATTTTTTTTATTTATCTTTGTCATCCAAATGAAAAGATTAAAGATTATTTTGAAAGATGAAAAAACGGGAGGCGTCCTGCTCCTTTGCTGTACGCTTTTTTCGTTGCTGCTTGCCAATTCGGTATTTAGTGAAAGTTACGACGCGTTGTGGCATTTCCATATAGGCGGGCACTCGCTGTCGCATTGGATCAACGACGCTTTGATGGCTGTGTTTTTTTTGCTGGTTGGTCTGGAATTGGTGCGCGAAATGCACGAAGGCGAGTTGTCGTCGTTAAAAACAGCCATGCTGCCTTTTTCAGCGGCTTTGGGCGGGATGATTTTCCCTGCCTGTATTTACTTGCTGTTCAACGGCGGCAGCCCGACGCAATCCGGTTTCGGGATTCCGACGGCTACGGATATTGCTTTTGCATTAGGCGTTCTTTCGTTGCTGGGAAATCGCGTACCTCTCGCGCTTAAAGTCTTCCTGATGGCCTTAGCTGTAATCGACGATTTGGGAGCTATCGTTGTTATAGCGTTGTTCTATTCGTCGTCGCTCAACAGCTTGTACCTGGGGCTTGGTCTGGGCGTTTTTGCCTTGCTGCTCATTCTCAATAAGAAATTCCATATAACGAATGTATTTGTATATATTGCCGGAGGTATTGCGTTGTGGTATTTTATTTTCAATTCCGGAATTCATGCCACCATTTCCGGCGTGTTGCTGGCTATTACCATTCCCATCGAAAAACGGAGCGAAACCTGCCTTTCGGCGCGTATGCAGCACGCGCTTCATATTCCGGTTCATTTTATTATCCTGCCCCTTTTTGCGTTAACCAATACGGCAATAAGCATTAAAGGCGATTTTGCTAATACGCTGCACGAACCTTTTGCCGCCGGCATTATGCTGGGATTGATTTTCGGAAAACCGCTCGGTATAATGTTATTTTCCTTTCTTTCGGTAAAAACGAAACTTTGTTCGCTTCCTTCGGGCGTGAAATGGAAACAACTATTCGGTGTCGGTTTGCTCGGCGGTGTCGGATTTACGATGTCGATATTTATTACCATGCTTGCTTTCGGCGATAATGCGCATTATACGGACGGAGCGAAACTGACCGTCCTGCTGTCGTCGCTTATAGCCGGTATTGCCGGTTTCCTTTGGTTGAAAGTTATATTGCGGAGCGCAAAATAGCGGAAGCGAGGCAAATGTTTGCTTTTTATCCTGCTGTTGCAAATTTTGCGCTTTTTCGCATTCCTTTTACTTTTTAAATATAATTAAATAAAATACGCCTGTCGTAAGAAAATCGCGAAGATACGGAATCGAAGCGATAATTTTCGATTGTTTCCGCACTTTCATATTGAATTTGTATTTGTAAATCGGATTGATGAAATAATAATCTTTGTCAATGATTTTGTATCCGGCGTTTTTTACAATTTTCTCGAAACGTTCGATAGAAATTCCGGTTTTTTTAATATCAAGAAGTCCGCCCGGCATTTCCCCAAACAGATCCAGAACCGCTTTGTATGCCGGCGCCGGCAACAGATGAAAGTAGGGCAAACGCGATAAAAACTTACTCCGGCAAATTTGCTGATGTCCTCCGAAGGGCATTTGCCAGGGCGGGAAACCGAAATAAACGGCGCCTCCCGGACGGAGTAAATCTTTGATTTTCTCCATAAGCCGTTCTTGATGCGGAATATGTTCGACAACGTCTTTCAGGACGATTAAATCAAACTTTCCGTTCAGTTCGGTCTCCGGGTCTATCAGGTAAATATCTTTGGGAACGATTATCAACTGTCCCGATTGGATATAATCTGCCAGTTTTTTTCTTGCAAAATTCAGGGAATAAGGTTCAATATCCACGCCGGCGCCCCGATAGCCGCGTTCTAAGAAAGCGGACAAAACGCCGCCTGTTCCGCAACCGATTTCCAATACTCTGGCGTCGGGATTAAGCGCATACGTTTTTTCAATAAAAGGAATTACATATTGGTTGCAGTTTGTTTTCTGCATTCGGAAATACCGCTCGCTATCCTCATGAAAATCGTACATCTGATTATTTTTTAAGCGATTAAAGTTGGAGGCTGTCCTGTTGGCGTAAACAACTGCTTCCCGCTAAGACGGGACAAGTAGCGCCTACGTAACAACTATGGTATTTCCTTAGCCCAGCATACTCAATAATATCCCTGCGGCAATGGCAGAGCCGATAACGCCCGCTACATTCGGTCCCATGGCGTGCATCAGCAGGAAATTGCCCGGGTCGGCTTTCTGTCCTTCCGATTGCGACACGCGGGCTGCCATCGGCACTGCCGAAACGCCCGCCGAACCGATAAGCGGATTGATTTTGTTTTTGCTGAAAAGATTGATGAATTTTGCCAGCATCACGCCGCCCGCTGTTCCAAGACTGAACGCGGCAACGCCCAAAAACATGATTTTCAGCGTCTGCGGGTTAAGGAAGTTGGCAGCCGTAGCGGTCGCTCCGACAGACGTTCCCAAAAATACGGTAACGATGTTCATCATTTCGTTTTGTACGGTTTTACTCAACCGTTCGGCTACGCCGCTTTCTTTCAGCAGGTTTCCGAACATCAGGCAGCCAATCAACGAAGTGGCGGCAGGCAATGCCAACGACACAAGCGCCGTTACGAATATTGGGAAGAGTATTTTTTGCGTGCGCGAAACCGGACGAAGTTGCGCCATTTTTATTTTCCGTTCTTTTTCTGTTGTCAGAAACTTCATGATAGGCGGCTGAATAACAGGCACTAACGCCATATACGAGTACGCCGCCACCGCGATTGGTCCCAGCAAATGTGGTGCGAGTTTCGAGGTCAGGAAAATGGCGGTTGGTCCATCGGCGCCGCCGATGATGCCGATAGAGCCGGCTTCGTTGGGCAGAAAACCGAGCGCCACAGCGCCGATGTAAGTAGCAAAAATTCCGAGTTGCGCCGCGCCGCCGAGTAGCAGCGATTTCGGATTGGCAATTAGGGGTCCAAAATCGGTCATCGCTCCGATGCCAATAAAAATCAGGCAGGGATATATGCCGAGTTTCACGCCCAGATAGATGACGTCGAGCAAACCGGTTTTTCCGGTAACAAAACCTTCCGAAAAATTACTCCAATGCACATGCCCGCCTTCAAAAAGCGATGCGTGGAACATATCCGCGCCCGGAAGGTTGGTCAGGAACATGCCGAAAGCGATAGGCAGCAGCAACAGCGGCTCAAATCCCTTTACAATAGCCAAATAAATCAGCACAAACGAAATGACAAGCATCACGATTGTCTGCCACGTCAGGTTGGCAAAGCCCATTGTATGCACAAAATTCCAGAAACTGTCGGCGATGGATATATTTTCCTGCGAAACGGAAACTGTGGAAACGGCATCCTGAGCTGAAAGCGCGATTGCTCCGCCTGTTAAGAAGAGGAATACCAGCAAAAAATAAATTTTCTTTCTCATTTGATCGTTATTTGTTCAAGGGCGTTATACCGTATATTTTTGAGTTCCATGGCGAGTAACGGCGTTCTATGCGCTTAATTGTAATTATATTGCTTTCTTTGTCGTGTATTTCGTCGAAATAAAGAAATATTGCCGTCGAAATGGCGGCGAGGTCATCCTCTGAAATATCTCCGCCATTTGCACTATTTTTGTTACTAATTGAATCGACGGGATTCACTTTTACTGAAATTACTTCTTTTTTCTTGTTTTCCCTGTTCGCGGCGGACATTGTTTTTTCAAATAATAGAAGTAAAAAAACAAGTAAAATCAGGATGACGAGTACCATTGCGAAACCGAAACCTACTACTACAAAGGTGTTTGACCAATTAATTGCCAATAATTCCATACTCTTATTTAATATCGTAAGATTTTGAGTGTAAAAAATTTCGGTAAAATTATAAAAAAGATATAAGTTAGAGAAAAAAAAAATCATATTTTTATCAAAAGGTAGTTTCAATAAGTGAATGAAAGGTCATGATTTTGTTAATTTAGGAAAAAATTTCTTTTGGAGAATAGAAATTTAGTTTGGCTCTTGGTCTGTTGTTAATTTTATGTTGTTTCCGTTCTTTTCGTATTTGTCCTGAGCCTGCTCGAAGCTGTATCTGCCTTTCAATCCGGAATTACGTTCAACTCCTTGTTTACCAACGGATTGTCTTTTCCGATTGCCTGTACAATCATGCTTTGGCTACCTTGCTGCCTGTGCATGGCAAAAATTATATACCTTATGTTTCGTGGATACATTACTTTTTAGACAGCCCCGCGCATAATTATGTATATTCCGTTGCAAATATTTACCTTTGTAGCTCGAAAGGAAAAACGGTTTATGGATTTTAAATACGACGTCATTGTTGTCGGCGCGGGACATGCCGGGTTGGAAGCGGCTTGCGCGGCGGCGAATATGGGTTCGCGGACGCTGCTCATCACGATGGACATGAATAAAATCGGGCAGATGAGTTGTAATCCGGCTGTCGGCGGCATTGCCAAAGGGCAGATTGTGCGCGAAATCGACGCGCTTGGCGGGCAAATGGGAATCATTACCGACCGCAGCGCCATACAATTCCGCATGCTCAACCGCTCGAAAGGTCCTGCCATGTGGAGTCCGCGCTCGCAAAGCGACCGTCATCAGTTTATTCAGCAATGGATACAGACCCTTGCCAACACGCCGAATTTATTTATTTGGCAGGATACCGTTACCGGACTTTTGATTGAAAACGGCGAAATCACCGGGTTAAAATCGGCGCTTGGCATTGAATTCCGGGCAAAAGCCGTAGCGCTTACCGCCGGCACTTTTCTGGGCGGATTGATGCACTTCGGGAAAACGCAAGTAGCGGGCGGACGTATTTCAGAGCCGGCTTCTTTCGGTATTACCGGACAGTTGAAATCGCTGGGTTTTGCCGCGGGACGGATGAAAACGGGAACTCCCGCCCGCATCGACGGACGTTCGATAGATTTTTCAAAAACCGTCGAGCAGTCCGGCGATAACGATTTCCATAAATTTTCGTTCCTCGAAAATGTGCGGCGCGACTTGAAACAGATGAGTTGCTGGATAACCAGCACCAACGAAGCGACGCACGAAGAACTTCGTAAAGGCTTGGCGGATTCTCCCCTTTACAACGGGCAAATTCGGAGCATTGGTCCCCGCTATTGCCCGAGCATCGAAACAAAAATCGTTACTTTTGCCGACAAAACATCGCATCAGCTTTTTCTGGAACCCGAAGGCGTAGATTCACAGGAATATTATGTGAACGGATTTTCTTCCTCTCTCCCCATTCATATCCAGATTGCGGCGTTGAAAACGGTTTCCGGTTTGGAAAATGTGCAGCTATACCGACCGGGTTATGCTATCGAATACGATTTTTTCGACCCCACGCAATTAAAACATACGCTCGAAACAAAGCGGATAAAAAACCTGTTTTTTGCCGGACAGATAAACGGAACTACCGGATACGAAGAAGCCGGAGGGCAAGGCTTGGTTGCGGGAATCAACGCGCACATCAACTGCCACGGAGGCGCGGAATTTACCTTGCGGCGCGACGAGGCTTACATTGGCGTTCTTATCGACGATTTGGTAACAAAAGGCGTGGACGAGCCTTACCGCATGTTTACTTCCCGCGCCGAGTATCGCTTGCTTCTCCGTCAGGATGATGCGGATATGCGGCTTACCGGAAAGGGAACTCTTTTAGGTTTGGCAACAAAGGAAAGGGTTGCACAATTGCAAACAAAAAAGGAAAATCAAGCGCAATTAATTTCTTTTTTGGAAAACTTTCCGGTAAAACCGAAGGAAATAAATTCTTTTTTAGCAACGCATAATTCGTCGGAATTGCGGCACGGTTGCAAACTTTCGGACTTGGTTCTTCGCCCACAGTTTGGGATAATGGAACTGGCTGACGCTGTTCCTGCGTTGAAAGAAGCGATAGAAAAAATCGAGTCGAGAAAAGAAGAAACAGTCGAGTCCGCCGAAACGCTGTTAAAATATTCGGGCTATATCGAGCGCGAAAAGCTGATTGCCGACAAGTTGCAGCGGCTGGAAAATATCCCGCTTCGCGGACGTGTTGACTATAACACGGTAAAATCGCTTTCGACCGAAGCGCGGCAAAAACTGCTTAAAATCGACCCCGAAACCATCGGGCAGGCAAGCCGCATTCCGGGTATTTCGCC
>JAISXQ010000138.1 GCA_031270425.1 Prevotellaceae bacterium
TTACAGGGAATATCAAGCGGACGTCAGCCGTTTCACCTTTGTTTTCCCGAACAAGCGGGCGGGAGTTTTCTTTCAGCGTTACCTTTCGCAGTTGTTGGACGAAGCGCTTTTTTCTCCCGAAGTATTAAGCATTTCCGAATGTTTTTCCTCTGTTTCGAAGCGGCAGCCGGCGGACAGGCTGAGCAATCTTTTCCGTCTTTACGACGTTTACCGTTCCGTGGGCGGAAGCGGCGAGGGTTTCGATAGTTTCGTATTTTGGGGCGAAATGCTGCTTTCCGATTTCGATGAAATTGACAAATACCTTATCGATGCGCGGCAACTTTTTACGAATATCACCGACCTGAAACAGATCGACGAAGTTTTTGATACGCTTACTCCCCGCCAAAAAGAAGCGATAAAAGAGTTTTGGAACAACTTTATTCCGGTAACGGAGGGGCGTCCCAAAACAGATTACATTACTACGTGGAAAATCCTTTATCCGGTTTACAAACGCTTCCAAGCCGGATTAGCCGCAGAAAATCTTGCCACCGAAGGAATGATGTGCCGCGAACTTGCCGAAAACTTGAAATCGGGACAGCATATTCCCGAATGGGACGAAAAACAATTCGTTTTCGTGGGTTTCAACGCTTTGAACGCTTGCGAACGGGAACTTTTCAACGCCTTGAAAAAAGAAGGGAAAGCCGATTTTTATTTCGATTACGAGGCTGCCGAACTGCGCGACGCCGACAATCTTGCTTCACAGTTCTACGAGGAAAACATCCGGCAATTTCCGTCGAATTTTCCGCTTGCGCAGGAAACGCCGCAAAATCCCGAAAGGGAGATGGAACTCATAGCGGTACCTTCGGAAATAGGACAGGCTAAGGAAATATATTCCATTTTGAACGGACTTTTTCCCAATAACAACAAGGAAATCGACCCTATTAACACCGCCGTTGTGCTTGCCGACGAAAACTTGCTGATTCCGCTTTTACATTCGCTTCCGGCTCAGATAGAGCAGGTGAACGTAACTATGGGCTTTCCGCTGAAATCGACTCCCGCATCGGGATTGCTCGAATACGTGCTTGAACTGCAACGCCGTGCGCGTGTGTCGGGCGGCAAGGTTTCTTTCTATTATAAAAATGTATTGAACATACTGAATCATCAGTATATTTCGCTTTGTTGCGGCGGCGAAGCCAAAGCTATCGAGGAGCGGACGGTTAAAAATAACCGCATTTACGTCGAGGCCGAAGAATTTAGCCGGAACAGCCTGTTGGCGTCCGTTTTTACGCTTCAAACCAATGCCTTAGACTTTTTATCCTACTTGACGGATATGATCCGCCAGTTGCAGGCAGCCTTGCAAAACAGCGGAAAAAAAGACGAACATTTACTGACGCTCGATTTTCTGTACCAATATTACGTTACGCTCAACCGTATGCAGGATGTGTTGAAGAAAAGGCGAGAAGAAATACCCGCAACTATCGACACGATGGCGCGGCTGATACGTCAGGCGCTTGCCGGAATTTCCCTTCCCTTTGAAGGCGAACCCCTTGCCGGATTGCAGATAATGGGCGTGCTCGAAACCCGCTGCCTCGACTTCGAAAACCTTGTCATTCCTTCGTTTAACGAAGGTATTTTCCCGAAACGGAGTGTTCAGAACAGTTTTATCCCCTATACCTTGCGGCGATGTTTCGGGCTTCCGGTCGCCAATTTTCAGGACGCAATTTCAGCCTATCATTTTTACCGCTTGATACACCGGGCAAAACGTATTTTCCTGTTGTACGATTCGCGCGCCGACGGCATGAAAACGGGCGAAGTAAGCCGTTTTATGCATCAGTTGCATTATCATTACGGAGTGGATTTTAAAAGGAGGAATCTTTCTTTCGACGTTGGTTTCGAGAACCGAAGCGCACTGCAAGTGGCGAAAACGCCCGAAATAATGAAAAAGCTGGAACGTTTTACCATCGAGGGAGAAAAAGCGGCGGCATTTTCGGCAAGTTCGCTCAACACCTACATCGACTGCCCGTTAAAATTCTATCTGACGCAGATGGAACGCATAGAAGAATCCGACGAAGTGATCGAAACGGTAGAAGGAAGCATGTTCGGCACTTTGTTTCATGCTGTTATGGAAAATCTGTACCAGCCTTACACCGGAAAAACGGTAGAGTCCGGCGATATAAAGCAACTGGTGGAACATCCGCTGAAAATAGATGCGGAAATCGCACGCGCTTTCGCCGTTGAGTTCTTCCGGAAAAAGGACGGAAGCCCCGTCGCCTTGGAAGGGAACAACCTGCTGATAGCCCGCGTTATCCGTAAATATGTAAGGCAGATGTTGAAAATCGACATGGAATACGCGCCCTTTACCTGCGTAGCGTCCGAATTGCCCTGTTCCGGGCGTTTGCCTGTTTTCGGCGGACGGATGCAGGTGAATTTAAAAGGTTTCATCGACCGGATTGACGAAAAAGATTCGATGCTTCGCATTCTCGATTATAAAACAGGAAGCGGCAAGCCGGAGTTTAAAAGCATTGCCGGAATGTTTGAACACAACAACGAGAACCG
Organism: Prevotellaceae bacterium; assembly: GCA_031270425.1. Classification (GTDB taxonomy): domain Bacteria; phylum Bacteroidota; class Bacteroidia; order Bacteroidales; family Paludibacteraceae; genus H1. The sequence goes on from JAISXQ010000138.1 coordinate 2,536, forward strand.
CCCGAAATACGAATTCCAGATATTCCTGTACGCGCTTTTATATAAAAGGATGACAGGAGCGGCTTCCGTTTTGCCCGGCATTTCCTTCCTTCGCAATGTATTCAAGTCCGACTACACGGCGCAGTTGCGCTACAAACCGGAACCGAGAGTAAGCGAGCCGGTGGACGATTTCAATCCCTTCGAGGAGGCTTTTGTTGAAAGCCTGACAGCCTGTCTGGAAGAAATTTTCGATCCCGATATTCCTTTCGTGCAGACCGAAAAAGCGAGCCTATGCACCTATTGCCCTTATACGTCGATATGCGGGAGGTAGAATAAACCATTAAGAAATCAAGTAGCCATACGATAAAATCGTGTGGCAGTAAAGGTATCGTAACAGAAAAAATTACTATCTTGCGCAATAATTTAAAAAGCCAAATGTCAAAAATTAACGTAGAAAATACAGAAATTACAATCATATCCGTTGAAGAAAAAGATTATATTTCGCTAACAGATATGGCTAATGCAAAAGAAAGCGAAAGTCGTGCGGCGGATATAATTAAAAACTGGATAAGGACGCGTTATGCAATAGAATTTTTAAGCGCTTGGGAACAAATAAACAACCCGAATTTTAAAGTGGTCGAATCTGACCACTTTAAAATGCAGGCCGGATTGGCAAATTTTACGCTTAGCATTTCCGAATGGATTGACAAAACAAATGCCGTTGGGATTATAGTAAAAAAAGGAAAGCATGGCGGTACATTTGCTCACAAAGACATCGCTTTTGAGTTTGGTTCTGCAATTAGCGTTTCATTTAAACTGTATCTGATAACAGAATTTCAGCGATTAAAAGAAGAAGAACAAAAACAACTTGGCTGGTCGGCAAAACGGGAATTAACGAAAATTAATTATCGTATTCATACCGACGCCATCAAACAAAATCTGATACCAAAAGAATTAACACCCAAAGAAACTTCTATTATTTATGCAAACGAAGCGGATGTGCTCAATGTGGCGTTATTTGGAATTACAGCCAAGCAGTGGCGTGAAGCAAATCCTGAAACAAAAGGGAATATACGTGATTATGCGACAATGAATCAATTGATTTGTCTTTCAAATTTAGAAAACGTGAATGCCGTTTTTATCCACGAGAATTTGAGTCAGAACGAGCGTTTGGCAAAACTCAATAAAATTGCCATTCAACAAATGAAAGTGTTGGAAAATATGGAAGAACGAAATTTGTTGAAATAAAAGATTAATGGAAAAAAGCTGGATTTTTTGTAAAACGCTTTCGTATGAAAGGTCATGCTAAAATCGTTCATACCCGTCAAACAGAATTTTTTAACAGATATTATCTATTTTCTATTTCTATCTTTTTATTATGTATCTTTGCAAGTATTTAATGCAAGTGAATTAGCATTAAGAAGTATAAAACAAGTATAACACGAATTTTTGATTTAAGAAAAATAAGATATAACGATATAAATACAGCGTTTTGCTTTATAAATTTCCTGTCATAGAAATACGACCAATTTTCAATGTGTTATTAGGAAGTAAAAAGTGGAAACGCCTACGGTTAGGCGTGGGCGTTCCTTTTTACTTGATAACGCAGCCTTTGGTCGGGCTTCTATGACAAGTAGAAAGGATTTAGTCCACGCTGTTTTATTACAAAAGAACGAATATCATGAAAAAGGAAGATGCAAACAATCCGTCGTCGCCCGGAGATTACAAGTTGCTGACCGAAGCCGATTTCAACCTAAAATTAAAAGAATCGACAGATTGCATATTAGTGAAAGTTTCGTACAAGGGAAGGAAAACAAGGTTTTTCTTCGAGATATTGAAAAAATACGCTTCCGGTACGGAAGAAATTTTTCGCGACGCCGATGCAATAACAGTTTTAGCCGGCAATTTCCAATCCGGCGAATACCGGTATATGATTTACTTCACCTGAGTATCTAAAAAGCAGATTAGCATACGGATAACACGGATGTTACAGATTAGCACAGATAAAAACAACATTCGCCAGTTGACATTGTCATACTGAGTATTTTTGCTGTTTTAAGCGGCGCCAAATCGTTCGATTCCATCGAGTTATTCGGAAAAAGCAATTATTCATTTCTCAAACAGGTATCGAGATTACCCAACGGCATTCCCTTACACGACACGATAAACAGGGTATTTTCTCAGCTTAACCACACCATTTTGTTCAACTTTCATTATCCGTACTTCTTTTTGTTGTCCGACTTTTAAAAAACGGACGTTTTGCTGTTGTTTTTAGCCTAACATTGCACAACTGAATTATTAACAATGTGCGGACTATGAAGCAACTACTGTTTTTTTCTTTTTTTATTTGTGCCCTGAATTTATACGGGCAGGTTCTTGATATTTGCATAAGCAACGTAAGAAATTTTCAAGGGCAATTGTGCGTGGCAATTTTTGCCGACAAAAAAGGATACGAAGCCCAAAAGCCGGTACAACTAACAAATTACGACAAATCGCGTGTAGAAAACGGAGAATTTCGCGTCCGAATTTCACTGAAACCGGGCATATATGCGCTTTCTGTCCTTGATGACGAGAATGAAAACAAAGAGATGGATTACACGCTGTTGGGTATGCCTCGTGAAGGTTTCGGCTTCTCCGGTTATACATTTAATGGCTTTAAAAAACCCCGTTTCGACGATTTCAGTTTCCGTATCAAAGAAGATGAACTTAAAAAAATTCAGGTTGTTATGCGTTATTTGAAATAGGCTTATCTTTTTTGTTTTTTTTTAACGTTCCGGGGTTGTGGGATAAAAACTATTGTCTCACATTTGCATCGTGTTTTAATAGATTTATTAAATGTATTATTAAACAGGACGATTAAGCATGAATACTGATATAAAACTGTCTATGGAGCAGGTAATTGTCGAAACGGCAGAACGCTTGTTCCTGGAAAAAGGCTTTTCGGGAACATCGACAACCGATATTGCCAGGAAAGCGGGGTGCAATCAGGCGCTGATACATTATTATTTCAGGACGAAGGAAAAATTGTTCAATGTGATTTTTGAGAAGAAACTGATTTTTTTCTTGGAACAATTATTGAAGGTTCATTCGGAGAGCGTCGGTTTAAAGGAAAGGATACGCTTGATGATAGAGTCGCATTTCGACCTGATTGCGGCGAATCCGCAATTTCCCGGATTTATAACAAGCGAACTGTTGGCTTCTCCCAAAAGACTGACCGCGTTGAAAGGCGTGTTGGGCGATAAGCCGAATCTGTTGATAGAATCCTTGCAGGCGCAGATAGACGCAGAAGTGCAAAAAGGCGGCGTCCGTCCGATACGCGCCCTCGATTTGCTATTGTCCATGATAATGCTGAATGTGGGGCTTTTTATTTATTATCCGATGATAAAAAATGTTGGCGGTTTGAAAGACGAGGATATGAAAAAATCCGTCGAATCGCGTAAAAAAGAAAACGTAATCATGATTTTGAATAGTTTGAAACCCGATTAATTATGAAAAGAATATTTGCTCCTGTGTTGTTTTTTCTTGGCGCGTTTACCTTGTTATCCGCGCAAAATCTCACGTTGGACAGTTGCCAACAGTGGGCGAGAGCGAATTATCCGCTGATCAAGCAGTACGATTTAATCGGGAAATCGGAGAGATACAACCTGAATAATGCGAATAAAAATTACCTGCCACAGGTTTCTTTATCAGCCCGCGCCACTTATCAGTCGGACGTAACGAGCATTGATATTCCCGAACAGTTTCAAAGCATCATTAGCTTTGATGAAATTTCCAACGATCAATATCAAGCCCTCTTGGAAGTAAGCCAGTTGATTTGGGACGGCGGATTGACGGCTTCAAAAAAGAAAATCGACCGGGCGGAATCTCAAATTGACAAACAAAAGGTGGAAGTAGAACTGTATGCCGTTAAAGACCGCGTAAACCAGCTTTTTTTCGGTATTTTGTTGTTGAATGAGCAGGGAGAACAACTGCAAATGCTTTCGGATGAATTACAAAGCAACTACGAACGGGTTGAAACTTATATAAAAAACGGTGTGGCGAACCAGTCGGATTTGGACGCTTTGCGGGTTGAACAACTGAATGTAAAACAACGGCAAACGCAACTGAGAAGTGCACGAAAGGCTTATGTGCAAATGCTCTCGATACTTACGGGAAAGAAGATGGACGAAAACCTCCGCTTGCAAAAACCGGAAGCGGAATTTACCGTTTCAAACGCCAACAGCCGCCCCGAAATGCTTTTGTTCGACGCGCAATCGAAGCTTTTCGACAGCCGGCGCAGTATGCTGAACGCGGGCAATATGCCGCGCATAGGAGCTTTTGTACAGGGAGGAT
>JAISXQ010000240.1 GCA_031270425.1 Prevotellaceae bacterium
TTAAAAAATCGTATGAATCCGTGTCGTCCGGGTGCAAAAAACAGAATCGAAACAAGATCCGGCAGGCGGCGCACGTGGATTGGAGAAAAGGAAAACAGAAGTAAGTAATTTATTTTGAAAGACTGCTTGCAGTTTAGCGAAAAAGACCGGAATATAAGCCGGTTGCATCACGCCCATTGCGACAACAGGCATAAACAGGAATTTACAAATATCGCAATTGCTTGCGGGTTTCCTGTCCTGCGGTTTTTTTTCATGCGAAGCGGAATAGCAATAAGCAGAACAGGCGACGTCCTGCTTATCGTGGCAGTGAAAAGTTTTGACCAGATAAAACGAAGCTATTGAAATAATCAACAGCCAAGCCGTAATTTGATATGGTACTGAAAATTTTTTCATTAAAAACAAGCCCCCTAAATCCCCCTTGGGGGACTTTTTGGGAGTGGGGCGTTAGAAAAATTTACAATTTTACAATTTACTATTTACCATTTATATTTACCATTTACCATTTAAAAAGCCTCAGAGCATAGGAAAGTCCCCCAAGGGGGATTTAGGGGGCTTTACATTTATTACAAACGCCTTTTATAATCATATCCGTTCCGGCATACGCGTAACCTTCGGGCAATTGGGGCTTGTCGATATGAACGGAATCCAAGCATTGAACCGTATTGCAATCCACGCAGAAAAAATGCGCGTGCTCGCTGTCCGCCGGAACAGGATTTCCGAAAGCGTATTTTACCAGCAGGTTATCCACCACTATTTTATGAATGATTTTATTCTCTTCCAAGGTTTTGAACGAACGGTAAAAAGTCGTCCGGTCGTAATTGCCGGGCAATTTTGAGCGGATTTCCTCTTCCGAAAGAGCTTGATTCGACGACATCACTACGGAAATGATACCTTCGCGACAGCTTGTACGTTTTAAACCGTGGTTGACCAATACTTCATAAGCTTTCATAATGCAACATCCGTTTAAATGCAATAACGTTGCAAATATACAACAGGTTTTTGGAAAAAAGTTCACGAATTACACAAATTAACAAAAAAAAATAGCGCAAAGAATGTATCTATTTGATTTACATTAAGCGGACTTTGTGTAACTTTGCGCCGTATAAACCAATTATATGCAAAAAGTATGTCTCGTCATGTACAAGCAGAGATCATTACCATAGGCGATGAAATCCTAATCGGGCAAATTGTCGATACCAATTCGGCATGGATGGCTGTGGAATTGAACAAATCGGGTTTCGAACTGATACAAATAACGTCGGTTCACGACGATGAGCAAAAAATAATCGAGGCGCTCGACAGGGCTTTCACCCATGCCGACGTGGTACTGATTACCGGAGGAATCGGTCCGACAAAAGACGATATTACCAAACAAAGCCTGTGCAAATACTTCGACACCCGCTTAGTTTTCAACGAAGCGACGCTGCAAAACATATTGGAATTATTCGCCGAACGGAATATCCAAATCAACGAACTGACAAAAGCGCAAGCGATGGTTCCCGAAAAAGCCCTTATAATCCAAAACAAACAGGGAACGGCTCCTGTTACCTGGTTCGAAAAAGACGGAAAAGTGGCGGTTTCGATGCCCGGAGTGCCTTATGAGATGAAATATGTCATGAGTGGCGAAATTATCCCCCGGCTGCAATCGCATTTCAAAACGCCTGCCGTATTGCACAAAACAGTGCAGGTTTACGGTTATCCCGAATCGGTTTTAGCTCTGAAAATAGCTGCCTGGGAAAATGCGCTTCCCGATTTTCTTCATTTGGCTTACCTGCCCAATTACGGCATTATCCGTTTGCGCCTCAGCGGTGTTGCCAACGACGCGTTGATGCTCGACTTTGCCCTCAATCAACAACTGTCTTCATTGAAAGAAATACTCGGCAATGCCATTATCGCCTGCGAAGATATTCCTTTGGAGCAATTAACCGGCAATATCCTGACGGCTCAAAGCAAAACACTGGCTACGGCGGAAAGTTGCACAGGCGGGAATATCGCCCACCGGTTAACCCTGTTTCCCGGAGCGTCGGCTTACTTCAAAGGCTCGGTTGTGGCTTACGATAACGCGGTAAAAACAAGCTTGCTCCGGGTAGAAAAAAGCGTATTGGAAACGCAGGGCGCCGTAAGCAAGGAAGTAGTGGAACAAATGGCGGACGGCGTGCGGCATTTGTTGCGGACAGATTTGGCTGTTGCCGTATCTGGCATTGCCGGACCTTCGGGCGGGACGAAAGAAAAACCCGCAGGTTCCGTATGGATTGCCGCTTGCAGCAAAGACACGATGATAAGCAGGGAATTCCATTTCGGAACTTTTCGCGAACAAAATATCCAGCGCGCCACGCAGGCTGCCTTGGTTATGTTGAAAGAAGTGTTGGAAACAACGCCCTGAATAATCTCTGGACAACATTGTTTCCTGTGCTTGAAAAAAACGCTTATGAATCCAATTTCTAACTTCTACTTTTAAGAATGATCGATACGCACTCGCATATTTACGCGGAAGAATTCGACGCCGACCGTCAGGATACGATTGCCCGCGCTCGCGCGGCAGGAGTTAAAAAGATTGTACTTCCGAACGTGGATTCGGAATCCTTGCCGCGTGTGCTGTCGCTCGAAGCCGCATATTCCGGTTTTTGTTACGCCGCTATCGGGTTGCATCCGACCAGTGTAAAAGAAAACTACAAACAGGAACTTTCGCTTGTACGTTCCGGTCTCGAACGCCGGAAGTGGATTGCCGTCGGGGAAATCGGAATCGACCTGTATTGGGATAAGACTTTTTACAAGGAACAAATCGACTCTTTCCGGCAGCAAGCAGAATGGGCGTTGGAATACGATTTGCCCATTATTATACACGTCAGGGATTCGTTTCGCGAGACGATGGATGCCTTATCGCCTTACAAGAATAAAGGTTTGCGGGGTGTGTTCCACAGCTTTACCGGAAGTGTCGAAGATGCGGCGGAGATTCTTGATTTTGGCGGTTTCAAGTTGGGCGTCAACGGTATTGTTACGTTTAAGAACTCGGGCTTGGGCGCCGTTATCCGTCAAATAGGCATAGAGCATATTTTGCTCGAAACCGATTCTCCCTACCTGACTCCGGTTCCCTTTCGCGGAAAACGTAACGAAAGCGCCTATGTCGATTATGTATGCGCAAAACTGTCGGAGATTTACGGGCTTTCCAAAGAGGAAATAGACAGGATAACGACGCAAAACGCGGAAAACGTATTTGCTTTTTAAAAAACCGGCGGATTTACGGTTCTGTTTGAATAAGATTCTTCAATATCCCTGTTTTTTAAATAAACTCTAATTTCAACTAAGAAATGCGCCTTTTAAGAAGAAAAAGTAATACTTTTGTCGCCGGTTATAAACTATAAACTGTAAACTATTGAACTGTTAAAGCATGAAGCGTCTATTTTTGCTATCGTTTTTCTTTGTAATATTGTTCTTTACCGGCGGCGTTTTCGCTCAGCTCGGTATAAAAGCCGGCGTGAATATGGCGAATGAAATCAGGTCGCTTACTGTGGAGGATATTGAGGCGGGATTCCGTTCCGAGAATCTGACCGGATACCATATCGGCATTGTATATCAAGTACCCTTTTCCAAAGAACAGTCGGGATTTGCGACGGA
>JAISXQ010000259.1 GCA_031270425.1 Prevotellaceae bacterium
CCATATTCGACCCAAAACGCCCCCGATTTAAGATTTTCCTGATTATAATGTTCGTCCATCTTTAAATTTCCAACGTCGAAATATCCAGATACGGGATTGGAGTCGTAATCGGATGCTTCAAAATTATCGGTCAGAAAACGTCCTGAATAGCCTATTTGCAGTTGCGAATTGTTTTTCCCCAAGTTATCCGGCAATTTGTAGCTGAATGAAGTTTTTACATTAAAATCGCTCTCATCTAAAACTGAAAAAAAGCGTTTCTGTTCGTTGCCCAGCACATACTGATATTTTCCTCCGCCATTATTCACTAATACATTGATTCTTCGATCGGGTTCCGAGCCTTTTACCGAATTATAAGAAGCTCCGGCGTCAAACTTTATGCGTTCGGACAAGTTCCAAGATGAAATCAATTGATTGACTGTTAATATATTGTCATTAACCTGCTGTCTTCTCAAAAATACCTCCCGTCCATCATTATCCATATTAATATTCAGTCCGGCATAATCTCCCAGGAATTGACTGTTGGCATGAACCAACATGAAATTATAGAGAATCCGATGTTTTCTGTTCAAATCCCAATTAATATTCCCCAATACTAACTGACTGACATTTTTAGAATAGCGCTTCCCTTTTAAATCTATATCTACATTTTCGTTTGTAGAACCGGAATTTCTTACGATTTCTTCTGTATATGAATACTTTGAGTCGTAGGAAGCTACTAAAAAGAAAGAAAGCGGATTTTTGTTTTCTCCGGTAAAAAAGATTCTACCGCCGGCAATTCCATAGGAATGATTTACTCCCATGTTAAGACTTTTGGGGTCTAAACTGTTTTTAAAATCGTAGTTGTCAATATATTTCGACCCTGTTTCAGGTTTTGGAAGGGTGGAACCTTTTGTAAATCCCAAATATCCGCCGCCGCCATCCAAGGTTAAAAAATCGCCGCCGAAACCGGCAGTATTCGTTCCAAGTTCTCCTTCAATGCTCAACGCCTTATCCCCGACCAATTCCTTAGAGTTGATATTGATAACGGCGCCTCCCACATCACCGTAGTTACTACTGCTGAACACTTTGCTGATGTCAATACTCTGAATAACGTCCGTTCCGAAAAATTCGAGCGCAATATTCTTATATTCAGGGTCTTCCGACGGAACAGGGAAACCGTTCAACGTCGTGGAATTATAGCGGTCGCCCAATCCGCGCACAAACACATTTTTCACGCCTTCCTGCTTCGATATGCCCGATACTTTTGTTACGGCGGCTTCGGCGTTGCCTGCACCTTTGCGCGACATCTCCCGCGCACCCACGGCTTGTGTGGCTACCAGAGCCTGCCGCTGTTCCAGCAACAACATATTCTCGCTCTCCCGGTTGACTTTGCCCATAACTTCCACTTCTTTCAGGCTTAAATCCGCCGGATTCAGGCGAAAATCTATTTTTGTTTCTTTTTCCGGTTCAATGGTTACATTCGACCGGTTTATGGTTTTATAGGAAATATACGATACGGTAAGGGAATAAACGCCCGATTTGAGATTGATTTTGAAATTGCCCTCGTGGTCTGTATTGGCTCCCAATGTCGTGCCGTCGACTATAATGGTTACGCCGGGCAATGTTTCATTTGTTTGAGCATCGGTAACTGTCCCTGTTATATATGATGTTTGGGCAGATGCGGCAAAGAACGCAATAGAAAAAAGAAAACTGATGGTAGTCCGTAAAAAGCGTTGTCGCCAATATTTTTTGCGCATACAATTTCGATAAATTTGTCAGTGCAAAAATCAGCTTCTTATGTTACAAAAATATTTCTTTCTTATTAAAAATTGATGATATTTAAAACAGTTCGTTCTTAGTACATGACAAAAAAAGATAATCTTTCTAACCACAATAGGCACAATAGGACACAATAGACATTTTCAACGTTTCTTTGAGAAAAACCAATCACGTAAACTATTGTGTCCTATTGTGCCTATTGTGGTTTTTGTATTTTTTGTCATGTACTAAGCAGTTCGTTATAAAATAAATCTCACTGCTACCGTGCGAAATCGAAGATTCGACGGAGTCAATCCTTTCGCGTGGACAGTAAAACGTAGCGGGAGTTCTTACTGATGTTCGGGGCGCAACAAGTCATTCACCGTTTTTACCGGATTAAAGGTTTCCACCGGCGTTTCTACGAAAATCGTGTTCCAATCGCTCATGGCTCCGTTCCAAAGTCCGGGAAGTTCCAGGGCTTTCAATTCTTTTCCGTTCTTTGATTTCAACGAGATAAATCCGGTGTTTTTATCCACATATTTCAGCAGATCGAATTTTTCGCCCTTGTAGTTTTTTACGGCGCACGCCAAATCCACCGGATTGAAGTAGGTGGATTGCTGCATTTTCCGTTTATCTTCGGGATTGTTCAGGTCTATTTGCGAACTTTCCAGTATTTGCGGCGAAGCCGTTCCATCGGCGTTTACTGTAATAAAAGGACCTCCTCCGGGTTCTCCTTCGTTTTTCACCATGCCGCAAATACGGATGGGGCGGTTCAATTTGTCGAATAAATACCGTTTCAATTCTTCGCCCTGTAACTCTTTTACCGCTTGGATGCAAAGCGTTTTTTCACAGAAAGCGGCAATTTCGTCCAACTTTTCAGGTGAAATCCCCTTGCTTTCCAAGGTTTTTAAGTATTGGAAACAGGTTTTTTGCGTCTTTATCAATAATCCGGCAATCAGTTTTTTGTAGGTAACGGTTGTATCTTTCCGGTTGTCGGGAACAACGTTGTCGATGTTTTTAATAAAAACGACGTCGGCGTCCAAGTCGTTCAGGTTCTCGATAAGCGCGCCGTGTCCTCCCGGGCGAAAGAGCAAGTTGCCGTTGTCGCGGAAAGGCTCGTTGTTCATGTCCGCCGCAATGGTATCGGTTGACGGTTTTTGTTCCGAAAAATTTACGAGATACTCCGCGGCGTATTTCTTTTCAAAATAAGGCAGACTTTCGGCTAAGTGTTTTTCAAAAAGTATGCGGTGTCCGGTAGATACGGTAAAATGGATGTTTATTTTTCTCGAACGGTTTGCCGCATACAACGCTCCTTCAACCAAATGTTCCTGGAAAGCCGTGCGTTTTATGTCGGGATAGGAGTGAAATTTCAGCAAGCCTTTTGGCAATGAGCCGTAATTCAGTCCCTGCACGGAAAGCAAATTTTCAACAACCGCTTTGTATTTTCCTCCGGCAATTAATTCCCGTATATTTTGCCCTGCGTTTTTAATACAGGCAGCGTCTAAATCATCATAAAAAGCAAATTTTTCTATTTCATCGAAAAACTTCTTCTCAAACGCCTTTACCGGAATTTCGGAATTGCTTTCCAGAAACTCGAACAAATCTTTAAACATCCGGCTTGCCGCGCCCGACGCGGGGACAAATTTCAATACCCGCGCATTTGTTTGCAGGTAAGCGTCCCATTCTTCCTGCAATTCTTGTTGTTCTTCCTTGCTTAACTTCGTAAGTCCCTTGCCGGATTCGGCGGCACGACGGATTTGAAGATAAGGAAAGCCCGTTGAAAAGGCGCGAAGCTGTTCTTCGATTTGAGTTGTTGTAATTCCTTTTTTCTGAAAAAATTCGTTGTCGGATGCAGTCAACATAATAAAATCGTTGAGTATAAATAATTTATGTCTTTTTATTTTTCGCCCCTGAATGAGAGAAACATCGTTGTTACAGCGTAAATAAGCGCCGCCGCCACCCAAAGGTTTGAGCCGGTAAACATAAGATAAGCTGCGGCTGCAAGAAGCGTGCTGCTTAGAAAAGCTATCCGTCTCAGGCGTTGAAGACGGAAATCACCCGTTTTCCGAATGTTGAGCGATTCCATAAACTGGTAAAAGATTATCAACGCCGCTCCGAAAGAAAAAACGTAAGGCGCGTATTCTTTCTCGAACAAGGCTGCAACTGCTCCTGCAACAGAAACAA
>JAISXQ010000016.1 GCA_031270425.1 Prevotellaceae bacterium
TCCTCCAACTCCTCCTCCAACTCCTCCTCCTCCTCCTCCTCCAAATCCTTTTCCGTCTCCTTCTTCTTCTCTCCTTCCAACTCCAACTTCTCCTCCTCCTCCAACTCCTCCTCCACTTCCACTTCCACCGAGTAAGGAATTTCTTTCTCGTAATTCTGCAATATCTTTTCGCGGATGATTTCCGTTACAAAAAAACGCGCCGGCTTGTCGGTCAACTGGTCTTTGTCGAAATAGGGCGGCGATTCGGGGAGCAGCGCTTTTATCCGCTTGAACAGGTTATCGACATTAAATTTCAACAGAGCCGACAGTGGAAATATTTCGGCTTGCGGCAGGAGGATTTTCCATTTATCAACCAATTCGATCAGGCCTTCTTCATCAATCAGGTCGATTTTATTAATTACGAGCAGCAACGGCGCGTTCGACGCCTTTACTTTTTCGACAAAGTCCGCGTTTTTGTCGTGCGTATCTGCAACATCGGTAACATAGAGCAGCACGTCGGCGTCGGTAAGCGCCGAATTGGAAAATTTGAGCATGGATTGCTGCAACCGGTAATTCGGTTTCAGCGCCCCCGGCGTATCGGAATATACAATTTGAAAATCGTCGCCGTTTACGATGCCGAGAATACGATGCCGCGTGGTTTGCGCCTTCGACGTGATGATGGAAATACGTTCGCCGACCAAAGCGTTCATCAAAGTCGATTTACCAACATTCGGGTTGCCTACTATATTTACAAAACCGGATTTGTGCATGGCGACAGAATTTACTATTTAACAATTTACCATTTACTATTTATCAATAAGTATGCAAGCAAAATTAATTTATATTATTTTTCTGAGCAGATGGCAAAAAAATGTTTTTTAGATATAAACCACAATAAACACAGATAATTAGCAAATTAGCAAATTAGTTAATTTGCTAATTAACTAACTAACTAATCTGCTAATTTGCTAATTAACTAATTTGCTAATTTATTTTACGTTTACCTGCAACGGATTTTTCTTGTTTGCCGCAAATGTATTTACAGCGTTAAACCAGTCTTCGTCGGCAGGGAAGCCCCATTTACTCCATCCGCCGCCAAAATAATAGGTAAACTCATTGCCGGTCGAATAATTTGTCAGCAATAAAGCGTGTAAATCCTGCTCAACAGCGTCGTTCACTTTTTCCGGAACGTATGCCGCCGCATAGTTGCGCCCCGAAGGGATTCCCGCGTCCGAAACGGCATTTTCGGCATAAGCCGCGATTCCGTTTTCGACGTTCACCTGCAAATTTCCTTTTTCGGGATGCAAATAAATTCCCGCGGCAAGTTCGATATCCGCTGCTTTACCCGAATAACTTACAAGGGCTTTATTCAGCAAAGTTCCCGCGTCGATGGAAATCGTAATTGTCTGATTATAATAGTCGTTTCCCACTTTTACCGAGTCGTAGGTCAATACGAAAGTCGAACGGAGCGGTCCGTTATCCAGCGTTTTTTGCGTGGTATAATGATCGCCGACATACAAAACGCCGTCCGCATAAGGCGCAATGCCGCCCGCGCCGAGCGTATGCCCTACTTTGTAACAGTCGAGCCCCTTACCGTGATCGACGTGGTAGGACAAGCCGTGATTTAATTCGTCGTGGTAAAATTCATCCACAATCAAATCGTCGCTACGTTTCAGCCATAAATCCACGCCATTGCTCGGATTTTCCTTTGCCAAAGCAGGACCGTACACGCGGTATGCCGCCAAATCGTTTTCCCACGCGAAGTCGTCCTTGCGTTCGGGAACGTAGCGGGCAAAGGTTTTCGCTTTTACTTTGGCAGGCTTTCCGCTGCTTAACACATAAACGCTTGTTGAATTGGCGGAAACCGAAGCTTGGAATATCAGCGATTGCGGCTTTTCTTTTCCGTTGTAAACCAATTGATAAGCGATTTCTTCTCCGGCTTCATCCGTCAATATATATGTTGAAGCCTTGCAGCAAATACCCAAATCGGAAGCCTTCACTTCCACCATTTCGCCGACGCGGTCAACGCCGGTCGGGTTCGTTACCGTAATTGTTTTTTCTCCCGAACAGGAAGCAAAAAGAAATGCGGAAAAAATAAAAAAAAGTAGTTTCTTCATCTGTTTAAAATTTGGGAAATTTTCGTTATTTCGGTTGTTTTCCGATATAAGCCAAAATACCTCCGTCAACATACAAAATATGTCCGTTAACAAAGTCGGAAGCCGGCGAAGCTAAGAAAACGGCGGGACCTGCCAAATCTTCGGTTGTTCCCCAGCGAGCCGCCGGAGTTTTGGCGATAATGAACGAATCGAAGGGATGAGGCGAACCGTCGGCTTGCTTTTCCCTCAACGGAGCTGTTTGCGGTGTTGCGATATACCCTGGACCGATTCCGTTGCATTGAATATTAAACTCGCCGTATTCGGAAGCGATGTTTTTTGTCAGCATTTTCAAACCGCCTTTTGCCGCGGCGTAAGCCGACACGGTTTCGCGACCCAGTTCGCTCATCATCGAGCAAATGTTGATGATTTTTCCCGCGCCTTTTTTTATCATGCTTGGGATAACAGCTTTTGAAACGATAAAAGGACCATTCAAATCAATATCAATCACTTGACGAAACTCAGCCGCCGACATTTCGTGCATCGGAATGCGTTTGATAATTCCCGCGTTGTTTACCAGAATATCAATAACGCCGACTTCCGCCTCGATTTTTTTCACCAATTCGTTTACGCCGGCTTCGTCCGTAACGTCGCAAACATATCCTTTTGCGTCGATACCGGCTTCTTTATAGGCTGCCAAACCTTTGTTTACCGCATCCTGATTGATGTCGTTGAAAGTTATTTTAGCTCCGGATTCAGACAATGCCGATGCGATGGAAAAACCAATTCCGTAAGACGCGCCCGTTACAAGCGCCACTTTGCCTTTTAATGAAAAACTTGCCATAAGTATTTACTATTTAATTATTTACTATTTTACTTCAAACTATAAACTATAAACTCCAGACTATAAACTATTTTATCTCAAATCTGTAATTTCATAAAAATCCTGGTCGCCGTAATCCAGATTTTCGCCGCCCATTCCCCAGATAAAGGTATAATTATGGGTTGCCGCCGCGCTATGAATCGACCATTCGGGCGAAAGCGCCGCCTGGTCGCCTTTCATCCAGATGTGGCGAGTTTCGTCGGGCTTGCCCATAAAGTGGCAAACGGCGTGTTCTTCGGGAACTTCAAAGTAGAAATAGGCTTCCATGCGGCGCGTGTGCGTATGCGCAGGCATGGTGTTCCAAACGCTGCCTTCGGCAAGTTCGGTCATGCCCATTTGCAACTGGCAAGTAGGCAATACCTGATTTACCAGCATCTTGTTAATATTTCTATGATTGGAACCTGCCAACGACCCCATTTCGGCAACAACAGCGTCGGCTTTTGTTACTTTTTTGTCGGGATAGTTGCGGTGCGCAGTCGTAGAATTGAAATAGAATTTTGCGGGATTTTTCGCGTCTTTGCTTTCAAAAAACACTTCACGGTCGCCCGAACCAAGGTACAGAGCTTCTTTGTAACCCAATTCGTAAGTATTGCCTCCGGCTTTCACAACACCGTCTCCGCCTGCGTTGAAAATGCCGATTTCGCGGCGGGTGAGGAAAAACGGCGCTTTCAACGGATCGATAGCTTCCAGTTTGAGCGTTTCGTTTACCGGATTAGCTCCGCCGACAATCATGCGGTCGTACATGGAATAGACCATGTTTACCTCATCGGCGACAAATACTTTTTCAATCAAAAAATCGCGGCGGATTCTTGTCGTATCGTAATTTTTCGCATCTTCGGGATGCGCCGCATAGCGGATTTCATAATTTGTTTTCATAATTAAAAAGATAAGCCCCTGCCTTTCCCCTTTTGGATACTTTTTTATTTGCAGGGGTTGTTATTAATTCATTATTTTACTGCATGGCAAAAGTAGTCTTTTTTTTACGAAGGAAATGGGTAATTTTGTTCAAAAAAGTATTAGAATTTACCCTTTTTTGTCCAATTTAAGAAACATTACCCTTCTGAAAAACTTGTGCCGGTTTATTTTACCTGCAACAGCCAGGATAAATTCAGCGACAGTTTCATATTATTCGAACGTGAAAAATATTCCGTTTTCGCATTGGAGTATATATCGCCCATGGCGTAATACGCCCTCGCTTCGAGTTGGAAAATATTTTTGTTCACGCTAAAACAAAAGCCTGTTCCCAGTGCAAAACCATAGTCGAAAGAGTTTTGAGCCTGTTTTACATGCTGAACTTCTTTGCTCTCAGCCGGCGTTTTCGTTTTTCTGTCGTTGATAAGATAGCCCAGCTGCGGACCTATATTTACAATAAAGCGCGATTTTTTCCCAAGGTAAACATGCGTCAAAAAAGGCAATTCGATGTAAGACAGTTGGCGGGAAAAATCAGTTGCCGGCTCGTGCCAACCCTGCCGGGCGTAATTCAGTTCAATCTGCACCCCTACATAGGTATCGGCAATATAACGGTAAATAAATCCTCCGTTGTAACCCAACAAATAATCCTGCCCGACCGCCGGGGAAAAACCGACCATAGCTCCCGTTGCTCCAGCCGAAACGCCGAGGTACTTCTCCGACTTATCCAGACGTTGCTGCGCCGTAAGCGTCAGCGGAAACAGGATGATTAGGACAAGAAGATAGTTGTTGTTTTTCATTTTGAAAATTTAAAACCGAAGGATGCAATCGTAAATAATTAAATTGTAAATCAAGAAGTTCTATGGGTATTCCGACACATAAATCCGTTGATTGATATAGCCGGAAGCGTTACTTTTCCGCTCGAACTGGAACTGCGACTGTATGCCTTCGGGATATGAAAGGGTGGATTTCCATTCGCCGGAGGCAGCTTTGCTGTCGTTCAACTGCCGGAGGAAGAAAGCGGTTAAATCGTAACCCAGCAAATCGTAGCGGGGCGACGTCAGGGAAATTTTCCAGTCGAAAAAAGAAGAAAACTCCCGTTCAAAAACATTCAAGCGTTTTTGTTCCATGTCTTTTCTAAACGGCGATATATTTA
>JAISXQ010000024.1 GCA_031270425.1 Prevotellaceae bacterium
CGCATACCGTTGCGAAGCGTGTGGATTTGATATGTCATAAATTATTTTCTTGGCTTACGCCGAACATTGTTTCGTGGATAAATTACTTTTGAGACAATCTCTTACAAACCTACGCGAAAGGATTCGCGCGGGCAGGGTCGTTTAACAGGCAATTGTAACTAATTAAATCTAAACCCCAAGGCTTCCTTTCGGGGAATTTAGAGGGCTATTCCTTCGGCGACAGCAGTACGACAGGAACCAGCATTTCTTCCATAGAAACGCCTCCGTGCTGAAAGGTATTTTTGAAATAGTTTACATAATAATTGTAGTTATTGGGATAAGCGAAAAAATCGTTGTTCGTGGCAAAAATATAAGTTGAACTTACGTTGGGGCTTGGCAAGGAAATTTCCGCCGGATTTTTCACCTCAAAAACGTCCTTTCTATTATAGCTTAAATTCTTTCCTACTTTATAACGCAAATTCACGTTGGTAGCCTTGTCGCCTATCACTTTCAGGGCGTTATTCACCTGAATCATTCCGTGGTCGGTGGTGAGAACTACTTTGTAGCCCCGTTGCGCGATGGCTTTCAGCAAATCGTAGGTAGGCGAGTGCTTGAACCACGACATGGTCAGCGAGCGATACGCCTTATTGTCGTTTGCCAGTTCGCGCATCATTTTTGAGTCGGTACGCGCGTGCGACAGCATATCGATAAAATTCAGCACGCAGACATTCAGCTGATTATCATCCAAATGCGGCAGTTGATGAATCAAGCGTTCACAGGAAACCGAATCGTTTATTTTATGGTAGGAAAACGGATATTTCTTTCTGAAACGCTGAAATTGCGTTTCGATCAACTCTTTTTCGTACAGATTTTTGCCCGCTTCTTCCTCTTCTTCCACCCAAAACTGCGGGAACATTTCCTGTATCTGCAAGGGGAACAATCCCGAAAAAATAGCGTTTCGGGCATACTGCGTGGCGGTCGGAAGCATGGCGCAATACATATCTTCCTCTTCTACGTGGTAAAATTCGTTGAGCAAACCGCGCACCAAGCACCACTGGTCGTAGCGGAAATTATCCACCAACACGAAAAACACCTTTTCTCCCGCGTCCAACAAAGGGAAAACCTTCGTTTTAAAAAGTTCCGGACTTATCAGCGGGCGGTCGTCCGTATATTGAAACCAGTCGATGTAATTGCGCTTGATGAATTTGGCAAAAGTGGCGTTGGCTTCCGTTTTTTGCATCATCAGCATTTCGTCCATGCCGTTGTCCGTTTCCGAAAGTTCCAATTCCCAATAAACCAGCTTTTTGTACACATCCACCCAATCCTCGTAAGTCAGCGAATCGTTTATCTGCATACCGATGCGTCCAAATTCCGAGCGGTAAGCCGAAGTGGCGTGCTCGGTAACAATCTCGCGGCGGTGGATGTTTTTTTTCAGCGTCAGCAGAATCTGGCTCGGATTCACGGGTTTGGTCAGGTAATCGGCTATTTTTTTCCCGATTGCCATATTCATAATATTCTCTTCCTCGCTTTTGGTAATCATCACCATAGGCACGTTGGGATCAATATCCTTTATCTGCGACAGCGTTTCCAGCCCGCTTAAACCCGGCATATTTTCGTCCAGGAAAATAATATCGAAACTTTCCTCGCGGCAAAGGTCGACGGCGTCCTTACCGTTGGTTGTCGTAACAACTTCGTAACCTTTTTCTTCCAAAAAAAGGACGTGCGGTTTTAGGAGTTCCATTTCGTCGTCAGCCCAAAGTATGCGGTCTTTTCTCATTTTTATTCAAGTTTATTTTCTTTTGATAAACGACACAAATTTACGAAAATTGCTTCATCCCAATAAAAGAATTAAGTTGCAGTAACAGAAATTACAGACTATTGAACCAATCCGCTCCCGCATATAAGTCCAAAACATCGCATTGTTTTACATCCGCTATCCGTCTGTAAATAATTTCAATACCTTCCTTGCTTTCGTCCGTTTCCACAAAGAGCCGGTCGAAAGGAGTTATACGGACTGTTTCCTCGTTGAATTTTTCGCCGAAAGACAAGGCACAACCCGCTTTCAGTAAATCTTCCGCCAACTGCGGTTTGCCCCTGAAACCGTGGATAATCCACATTTGCTCCGGTTTCAGTTTCTTTTTTAATGCTAATAATTCATTAAAACATCCCACACAATGGATAATCAAGGGCTTACGCGCTTCTTCCGACAGGTTTATCTGTTGCTCGAAAACCGCCGTCTGCTTGTCCGACGGAAAACGGCTGTTTTTATCCAAACCGCACTCCCCTATCGCGGCAATGCGTTTATCGGAAATCAACGTTTTTAAATCCGACATCCGCTCCCCAGAATATTCATTCAAATACCAGGGATGAAAACCTGCGGAAAACAGTCCTTGCACCTCCGAGTGCAAAACAACGCGGGCGTCTTCAACACTCAGGTTACAAACTGATTTCTGCAACCCGGTCGGGAAATGATGCGTATGAATATCGACAAACATGATTTTAGAGCCAAGAACCAAGAACCAAGAACCAAGACAAAAGAAGAAAGACAAAAGAACAGAGACCTTTGCTTTTTCATTTTCCAAAGGTAATCTTTTTTGGCAAAAAAATTACAATTAATGCGAATCAAGGATTGAAAAAGGCGGTTTGTCCCGCAGGGACATTACTTTATTAACCGTAGATTTCAATCTACGGACAACAATAAACGATTTTAGTAAGCCCTGCAAGGGCGACACTTAACTGCCTTGTGTCGTCCCTGCGGGACTTGGATATGTTTAGTCCCTTTCCGTTTTGAGTATATCAACATCCAATTATCTACTCTTGATTCACGCAATTAATAAACATTAACACAATATTATTTGGAATATAAAAGAAAAACGCCGTACATTTGTGATATTAAAATAATATCATTTTAAATTATAAAATTATGAAAACAAACGAAAACAAATTTGAGGGCG
>JAISXQ010000145.1 GCA_031270425.1 Prevotellaceae bacterium
CTTATCCGTTTTTGTATTGTCTCGTGTGTTTCCATATCCGTTTTTGGGGACAAAGATAATATTTTTTCTTTAATTCTGCAAAATTAGTTAGGTAGGTTATTTATTGACATGCACAATGTTGCTTTTAAAACGCCGGATAATTATTGTGCCGTCCGCATCGTTTTTCAGTTGCCGTAATGGTAGTCTGTTTTTTCCAATAAGTTTCCCACCCTCTTCAAATATATGCAAAGGGAGCAGTTCAAACAAAAAAACGGCTTAATTACTCCCAAAATCTCAAAAGGGAGAGAATAAAAACGATAAGTCGCTAATTATAGATTAGACAAATCGTAACTTCGTGCTTGGTTCAATCTTTCCAATAAATTTTCCGGTTGTTTTTCTTGAATAAAGGAATCGTTACTTTTGCGCCTCTGTTTTTCTTGGTCTTGAATTCTAAAATCATCCTGTCAAAAGAAGAGCGCATTAAGAACGCGGCATCCCTGACAAACTTCGGGAAATAGGGAATTTATAATGGAAAAATTTCTTATGGCAAACAATACTGATTTTAATAAGGAACTGATTTTTGCCTCGTCCGATAAAAGCATTTCCTATCTGATTACAAAAGCGGAAAAGGACAGACAGATACGAAAAATAGCCCCGCGGATTTACACCTCAAATCTTCGGGATTCGGCAGACTCTCGCGAATCATTGTGCCGACCGTATTCCGCGAAGATTACATTATGTCGCTCAAAAAGTTTACCACCCGTCGCGGTCCCGACGCCTTTATTCGCGTGATGGACAAACTGCAACACTTCTCAAACAATATCTTTGGCAGGAATTAGCCGATTAACTCTCTGAACAGCCATTGTTTAGAGAGGCGGATTTTGATTGTATTCATATCGTTTCAAAGGTTGGAACGCCCGACCCGATAATCAAAGACGTGGAAAAACCCTGTCGGACATATTTCGCTTGATTTTTCGGCGCAGGACAGGGATAAACTGACTAACGACCGAATGATACAAATTGCCCGCGACTACCTCAATGAGATGGGTATTCGGAACACGCAGTTTATCATCGGGCGGCATCACGACAAGGCAAAATAAAATTTCTGCTTATTATGAATATGTGAATTATATTTCGTATTTTTGCCGAAAATTGTCAGGACTATTAAATAATAAGCAATATGTTTATAGAACGAATAAAAGAATTAAGAGAAGAACGGCAACTGCCATTGAGAAAATTAGCGGCGGCGTTGGACATTGACTCGGCGACCTATTGGAAAATAGAAAAAGGGGAACGCCGTGCAAGGAAAGAATATATACCTATTATTGCAAATATTTTACACGCCGACGAAACGGAACTGCTGAAACTTTGGCTTGCCGACCAAGTGGCAGCCGTGGTGGCAGACGAAAAAGAACTGTCGAATGAGGTGTTGAGTATGGTGAAACAGAATTTGGAAAAATAACAAACGTAATATGACAACAACAGAATTAAAGAAAAAAATAGCCGAAGCAACGGAACAGGAGTGGTTTAAAACTACTTCAGCAAACTTTAATTTTACTATTGGTAAACAACAATCTTTCACGGGAGTTTCGGCAATTTTTGAATTTGTTAATCAACAAGTTGAAGGGTGGAATAAACTTGAAAATCTGCCACCTAAATTACGACAAAATATAACTTATTTTTACTTATCTTTACTGAAAGATTCCAAGGTTGCTGATAGCGAAAGGCAACTGATTATGCAATCATTGTTCAGTAGAGCAGATACAGGGTCACTAAAAGAAGATTCATCGCCAACAATGCCAAATGATTATATAAGTAAAGTGATGTCAAAACAATAATTTTACCCCGATGAGCAACCTGTTTTCAGAAAATACCCGCGTGAAACTGCCTGCCTTAGTACATTTGACAAGGCTGGGCTACAAGTATTTTTCGCTGAAAGATACTGCGAATTACGAGTTCGACGGCGACACGAACATTATTAAAAACGTTTTCCGTGAGCAATTTTTGCGCCTCAATCGGTCGTTGAGCGAGACAGAAACGCCTGATTTTGAGCGTGAATTTCAAAATATCTCACTCGAACTTGGACAGGACGATTTGGGCAAACAGTTCTACAATCGCCTCATCGGCAAAGGCAATTCGCCCAACAAACTGATTGACTGGGAAAATTTCCGAAACAACACGTTTCATTGCTGTACCGAACTGACTTATCGAAACGGCGAAGACGAGTTTCGCCCCGATATTACGTTGTTTATCAACGGTTTGCCGTTAGCTTTTATCGAAGTGAAAAAGCCAAACAACCCGCAGGGCATTAAAGCGGAACGCGACAGAATCAACGACAGATTCCGAAACGATAAATTCCGTAAGTTTATTAATATCACGCAGTTGCTCGTGTTTTCAAACAATATGGAATACGACGACGCGAGTATTGAGCAGTTGCAGGGCGCGTTTTATGCGACAACAGCCAAAAATTCAAAGGTGAAATTCAACAACTTTCGCGAGGAACTGAAATCGGAACTTATAGACGGCATCAAACCTATTGACGACACGACGGAAAATTTCATTTTGCGGGATACCAATTATCCAATCCTCAAACATTCGGCGGAATTTATTACCAACAAAGACGAAAATACGCCCACAAACCGCATTATCACTTCGCTTTTTACCAAAGAACGCCTGAAAATGCTGTTGCTGTATGGCATTG
>JAISXQ010000076.1 GCA_031270425.1 Prevotellaceae bacterium
AATACCGTCAGCAGATAAGGCGCATACCGCCGGTAATTTTTACCGATGCAGGGTTTAATAACGTCGTCAACAATATTCATCACAATGATTTCGACAAAAGCCACAAAACCTTTGGGCGACAGCGTTTCGGGATTGCCTTCGCGCCGCCGGTACCAGCGCGCGCAAAACAGAATTAAAAATAGAAGAACGGCGCTGCCGATAAGCAAGGACGCTGCATTTTTTGTCAGCGAAAAATCCCAGGGACGCACTGTTTCGCCGTTGGCTAAGGTTTCTACGATTTTACCTTTGTTTGCGCCTTCGGCGGCGAGCGAAAAGCCCTGATACGCTTCGTGTCCATGATGAAAACGCGAAGACAGGAAGACGTGCCAGCCACTTTCCCGCCCCTTAACAATAATCAGTAAGGGTATGGAAATGTGTTTGCCGTCCCAGGTAGCGATATGCCATTCGTAGGCGTCGCTCACGTGTTCGAGAATCAACTCGCGGACATTCAGGTCTGCCGGCTGTTCGCGCTGCGGCTCGCTTGCGAAAACCGCAAACAAACTTCCCAGCAAACACAAAACGACGGCTATATATTTCTTATTCAACATGTTTATTTTTCAACTTCTTTTCCGTATAAATCAAAAACAGCGTATCTACCGTAAGAAAAACCACATACAACGCCACCGCCCCCAAAACAAATACTTTCGTTTCGATACCTGCAACTATCATATAACCCGCAATTACAACAAGCGAAACCAGCAATTTCGACACTTTCAAAAGCAGGTAAAGCGATACCAGTTGCCGCGAAGTTGCCGTTTTCACCTTTTTGCGTACCACAAAAACCGAAATAACGGAATATGCTACAAGAAAAAGACCATATCCGGTAAGCCAGCGCAAGGTTTGTATGTCCGAAAAAAGCGTTTCCATCGTTATTCTACGCAAACGGTTACCGTATTGTTTTTCGCCTCCACAAAACCACCGCCGATGCTGAATTCCGTTTCTTCGCTATCCGCTGTTTTATAGCGCAACTTTCCTTTCCGCAATGCCGCAACTATCGGAGCATGGTCGTCGAGTATCGCGAACAATCCGTTTATCCCCGGTAGCGAAACAAGTTCCACTTCGCCGGAAAAAACAATGCGTTCGGGTGTTATGATTTCGAGTTTCATTTTTTCGCCTGTTCCAACAATTTTTTTCCTTTGGCTATCGCGTCGTCAATCGTACCTACGCTTAAAAATGCCATTTCAGGCAAATAATCCAGCTCGCCGTCCAAAATCATTTTGAAACCGCGGATGGTCTCCTCTATCGACACCATTACTCCGGGAATACCGGTAAACTGCGCCGCCATATAAAACGGTTGCGACAGGAAACGCTGTACTTTCCGGGCGCGGTTTACAATGGTACGGTCTTCTTCCGAAAGTTCTTCCATACCGAGAATGGAAATAATATCCTGTAATTCCTTGTTGCGCTGTAAAATCTGTTTTACGCGCTGCGCCGTGTTGTAATGTTCTTCTCCAACAATTTCGGACGACAAAATCCGCGAACTCGACTCCAACGGGTCAACTGCGGGGAAAATTCCCAATTCGGATATTTTACGGCTCAAAACGGTTGTTGCGTCCAAGTGCGAGAAAGTCGTGGCGGGCGCGGGGTCGGTCAAGTCGTCGGCAGGCACGTACACCGCCTGTACCGAAGTGATAGAACCGTTTTTAGTAGAAGTAATGCGTTCTTGCATCGCGCCCATTTCGGTTGCCAAAGTCGGTTGATAGCCCACCGCCGACGGCATACGTCCCAACAAAGCCGAAACCTCGGAACCGGCTTGCGTAAAACGGAAAATATTGTCGATAAAAAAGAGGATGTCGCGTCCGCCGCCGCCCGCGTCGCGGAAACTTTCGGCAATCGTCAAACCGGATAACGCCACCGAAGAACGCGCTCCGGGAGGTTCGTTCATCTGTCCGAACACAAGCGTAGCCTGCGATTTTTCAACCTCAGCATAATCAATCTTCGACAAATCCCAATCGCCCTCTTCCATGCTTTTTTGAAATTCTTTGCCGTAACGGATAACGCCCGATTCTATCATTTCACGCAACAAGTCGTTTCCTTCGCGGGTACGCTCCCCTACTCCGGCAAAAACGGAAAATCCGCTGTGTCCTTTCGCGATGTTGTTAATCAACTCCATAATAAGAACCGTCTTGCCAACGCCCGCGCCGCCGAACAGACCGATTTTACCGCCTTTCGAGTAGGGTTCCAATAAATCGATTACTTTTATTCCGGTAAAAAGGACGCTTTCGCTTGTCGTCAAGTCTTCAAACTTGGGCGGTTCGCGGTGAATCGGGTAAGCGCCCTCGTTATCAAGCTTCTTCATTCCGTCAATCGGGTCGCCGATTACGTTCAGCAAACGCCCTTTAACCTGGTCGCCAACAGGCATCACAATCGGAAAACCCAACACTTTCGCTTGCAAACCTCGCGAAAAGCCGTCGGTAGAATCCATCGCAACCGTACGAACCGTATTTTCGCCAATATGCTGCTGGATTTCAAGAACGATTGTTTTTCCGTCTTCACGTTCTACGCGCAATGCGTCGTGAATGGACGGCAACTCCGATAATTTGCCCTTTTTTAAATCAAAGAATACGTCCACAACAGGTCCTATAATCTGCGAAACATATCCAACTGCCTCTGACATAATGTATATTGAATTTTCTGTTTGATATTTCGTGGTTATTTTTTTCAGGACGTAAATTTAGACAAAATAAATCAATGCAATACAATACGTTTTTATTTTTTCAATAAAAATCGGAAAACAAATGTTCGATGTGCAGAACAATTAACTCAATTCGAGAATCATAGCTTTTAAATGCCGGTTTCTATTAGTTTTGCGGATAATCATGTTTTTTTTTGTAAATTTAACCACTTTGTTGTACTTTTGTCCATTCTTAAATTACGGAAATAACAAGATCATTATTTTCTTATTTGCAATTCCCTTTGTAACACACGTTTAGCAATCGGAGGAAGCGAGGATACAGAAAGTGTTTATTCTTTTAAATCTAAACTAAAAAGATTTTCACTCTATGAATATAGCAATTGTAGGAACCGGATATGTCGGTTTGGTAACGGGAGCTTGCTTTTCCGAAATGGGAGTAAACGTTACGTGCATAGATATTGACAGGCAAAAAATAGACAACCTGAACAACGGGATTATCCCCATATACGAACCGGGGTTAAAAGAACTGGTGTGCAAAAACGCGGCAGCAGGGCGCTTGCATTTTTCAACCGACTTAAAAGATTGTTTATCCGGCGTCGAAATTATTTTCAGCGCAGTAGGAACGCCGCCCGGTAAAGATGGTAGCGCCGATTTGAGTTATGTCCTTGACGTTGCACGCAATATCGGGCAACATATAAACCAATACGTATTAGTTGTTACAAAAAGTACGGTTCCGGTAGGAACTGCCCAAAAGGTAAAAAGAACGATTCAGGAAGAATTAGACAAAAGAAATATCAGTATTCCTTTCGATGTAGCATCCAATCCTGAATTTTTAAAAGAAGGCGCCGCCATAAAAGACTTCATGAGTCCCGACAGAGTTGTAGTAGGCATAGAAAGCGAACGGGCAAAAGAACTTATGGACAGGCTGTACAAGCCTTTTCTTATAAATAATTACCGCATCATCTTCACCGACATTCCTTCGGCGGAGATGATAAAATACGCAGCGAACGCCATGCTGGCTACCCGCATTTCGTTTATGAACGACATAGCCAACCTTTGCGAACTGGTCGGAGCCGATGTAAATATGGTGCGGCGCGGTATCGGCAGCGATACGCGCATCGGAACCAAGTTTTTATATCCGGGATGCGGTTATGGAGGAAGTTGTTTCCCGAAAGACATAAAAGCCCTTATAAAAACCGCCGACGGTAACGGATACCAAATGCAGGTATTGAAAGCTGTTGAAACCGTCAACGAAAAGCAAAAACGCATTCTTTTCGATAAATTGCAAAAACATTACAACGGCAATTTATCAGGAAAAACAATCGCCATTTGGGGATTGGCATTCAAGCCGGAAACCGACGATGTACGGGAAGCTCCGTCCTTAGTAAATATCAACCTGCTTTTAGAAGCGGGATGCGCCATTAGGGTGTACGACCCTGTGGCTATGAACGAGGCTGAAAAAATTTTGGGAAACAATGTAACATACTGTTCCGACTTGTACGATGCTGCGTCGGATGCAGACGCTGTGATGTTGTTTACCGAGTGGAAGGAATTTCGCCTGCCATCGTGGAACGTTCTGAAAAAAACCATGAATTATCCGTTAATCATTGACGGCAGAAACATTTACGACAAAAAAGAATTGAAAGAAAACGGATTTGATTATTATAGAATAGGATAAAGCCCATGACCCCCGTCTGTCCCGATTTCCCGATAATTGTCGGTACGGGAGGGAAATAGAACAAAGGAGTTTCAGGGAAGTACAATATTAAAATGATTTACAAAAATGAAACAAAAGTTATTACAAAAAATTGCCGATAAGGAAATTATTGTCGGCGTAGTAGGTTTGGGCTATGTAGGACTGCCCCTTGCCGTAGAAAAAGCGAAAGCCGGATTTAAAACCATTGGTTTCGACGTCCAAAAAGAAAAAATAGAAATGGTAAATGCAGGACACAATTACATCGGCGATGTAGTGAACGAAGACCTGCAAAAAATTGTCGGTAAGGGACTATTGTCTGCAACAACCGATTTCAGTTTTGTAAAGGACGTCGATTTTATAGCTATCTGCGTACCTACTCCCCTCGATAAACATCAGCAGCCGGATACGAGCTACATCCGCTCATCGGGCGAAGAAATTGCCAAGTACCTGAAAAAAGGAACGATGGTAGTATTGGAATCAACCACCTACCCCGGCACGACCGAAGAATTGTTAAAACCGATTCTTGAAAAGGGTTCGGGTTTGATCTGCGGAAAAGATTTCTATCTGGGCTTTTCGCCCGAACGCGTCGATCCGGGCAATTTGATATATAAAACAAAAAATACGCCCAAAGTCGTCGGGGCTATTGGCGAAGACGCTCTGGAAGTTATTGCCGCCATGTACCGCGCCGTACTCGAAAGCGACGTGCATACCGTATCAAGTCCGGCTATTGCCGAAATGGAGAAAATACTCGAAAACACCTACCGGAATATCAACATCGGATTGGTAAATGAATTAGCCATACTTTGCCATAAGATGAAAATAAACCTGTGGGAAGTAATCGAAGCGGCAAAATCGAAACCCTACGGTTTTCAGGCATTTTATCCCGGACCCGGTTTGGGAGGACACTGTATTCCGCTCGACCCGTATTACCTTTCGTGGAAAGCTCGCGAATTTGAATTTCACACCTCAATGATTGAGTCGTCGATGATGATTAACGACCGCATGCCCGAATATTGTATTGATCGTGCAAGCGACATATTGAACCGTCATAAAAAATCGCTGAACGGCTCGAAAGTACTTATATTGGGCGTAGCTTACAAGCAAGATATTGACGATTACAGGGAAAGCCCCGCGCTCAAAGTTATTGACAAGCTGCAATCCAAAGGCGCTGATGTGGTATTTTACGATCCTTATATTCAGGAATATAAATACGAAGGAAAAATGGTAAAAGGCGAAACGGCGTTAACAAAAGAACTGTTGCAAAGCGCAGATTTGGTTGTGATTACAACGGCGCATACGAATGTCGATTACAATTTTGTACAACAAAATGCCGTAGCCGTTTTCGACACCAAAAACGTTACAAAAGCGGTAAAAAACAAAGAAAAAATCGAATTGTTATAATGAAAAAAATCTGTGTAATCGGCGGCGGTCGTTGGGGACAAAACCACATCAAAACGTTGTTCGCTATGGGGAATTTGGGCGGAATTGTGGAAAGCAACGCCGAGCGTTTGCAAGAATTGCTGGCGCAATATCCGGTCGAAGGTTTTACGGAATTTGACCGCGCCGTTGAACGCCGTTTCGACGGCTACACCGTTGCCACGCCCGCGCCCACGCATCACGCCATTGCAAAAAAACTGCTCAGCGAAGGGTTGAACGTTTTGGTGGAAAAACCGATGACGCTTTCGGCGGAAACTTCCGCTGATTTGGTCGCAACCGCCGAACGCAACGGCGCACAACTTATGGTGGGACACGTTTTGTTGTTCCATCCCGCAATCCGTAAAATAAAGGAAGTGATTAACGCGGGCAAAATCGGACAACTTTACTACCTGTATTCCACGCGCTTAAATCTCGGAACGGTGCGTACCGAAGAAAATGTTTTCTGGTCGTTTGCGCCGCACGACATTTCGGTACTGGATTATTTGGTCGGCTCACCCACTGTGGGAATCGAATCGAAAGGTTCAAAATTTCTGCAAAAAAATGTTTACGATTACACGATGACTCAACTAACCTATCCAAACAACGTTCAAGCGCATATTTTTGTGTCGTGGCTGCACCCTTTCAAAGAACAGCGTTTGGTCGTTATAGGCAGTCGTGGCATGATTACTTTTGAGGATTCTTCTGCCGAAAAAGAAATTAAATTTTACGATAAACACATTGAATTTGAAGCAGGAAATCCGGTAAAGGTAGAAAATCCGACCGAAATAATCGCTTACGACAAAAAACAGCCCTTAACCGAAGAATTGACGTATTTTGTGGAACATTTGGATAAGATTGAAGTTGCAGACGGCAAATCGGGCTTGGAAGTGGTAAAAGTGCTTGAAAAAGCACAGGAATTAATTGATAAACAGAACACAGATTGAAAGTCGGTGTTCTGAAAAAAAAATCTTATGGAATATTTCGTACACGAGAGCAGTTATGTTGACGACAACGTAACTATCGGAAAAGGAACTAAAATATGGCACTTTTGTCATATACAAAAAGGGGCGACGTTGGGTGAAAACTGCTCACTGGGGCAAAACGTCAACATTGCGAACAATGTAAAAATCGGCAATGGCGTGCGGATACAGAACAACGTATCCGTTTACGAAGGAGTGGAACTGGAAGATAATGTTTTCTGCGGTCCTTCCTGCGTGTTTACCAACGTAACCACCCCCCGCGCCCACTATTCCGTACACGGAATTTACGCCAAAACGCTGATAAAATACGGCGCATCGCTCGGCGCAAACAGTACCGTAGTTTGCGGACATACGGTCGGCAGATGCGCCTTAATAGCCGCGGGAGCCGTTGTTACAAAAGATGTAAAAGATTACGCGCTGATGGCCGGCGTTCCTGCCCGGCAAATCGGCTGGGTATGCGAGTGCGGCGAACGACTGCCCGAAGGGCTTATCTGCGAGAAATGTGGGAAGAAATATGAATTACGCGAATTAGGTGAATTGCGCGAATTGTAACAAATTTCGATACATCATCATTAACATATAAAAGAATTATTAATCTGCGAAGTTAGCCTTGACAATTTTGTAATTCGCAAAATTTGTGCAATTCGCTATCATTCGCAAAATTCGCAAAAAATGCAATTCAGAGATTTAGTAAAACAGTACAACATTCTCAAACCCGAAATAGACCGGGCGATGACAGACACAGCCGTTTCGGGCGGTTACATTATGGGTAAAGCCGTAAAAGAGTTGGAAACGCAGTTGGCGGAATACGCCGGCGTAAAACACTGTATCACTTGCGCCAACGGAACCGACGCGCTGACGCTTGCCCTAAAAGTATGGAATATCGGACAAGGCGACGCCGTTTTTGTTCCCGACTTTACTTTTTTTGCTTCGGCTGAAACGGTTTCCTTAGAAGGGGCTGCGCCTGTGTTTGTCGATGTACTGGAAGATACTTTTAACATCGACCCAAAACACTTGGAACGGCAAATCGAAAAAACGCTGAAAGAAGGAAAACTTACGCCAAAAGTAATTGTTACTGTTGATTTGTTCGGTTTGCCCGCCGATTATTTTGCCGTAAAAAAGATTGCCGAAAAATACAATTTGTATATTCTGGAAGACGGAGCGCAAGGCTTCGGGGGACAAATCGGCGACCGCCGCGCCTGCTCAATGGGCGACATTTCCACCACGTCGTTTTTCCCCGCCAAACCGCTGGGCTGTTACGG
>JAISXQ010000233.1 GCA_031270425.1 Prevotellaceae bacterium
ACGAGAAACCGGACGCTTACAATTCGTTAAGCATGCCTGTGTACCACACCGCTGCATTCGAATTTAAAACGGCGGAGGAAATGGCGGATGCTTTTCTCGGAAATTCGCCCGACCACACTTATTCGCGCATTACCAACCCGACGGTGCAGTATTTTGAACGCCGCGTGCAGTCGATGACGGGAGCTTTGGGCGTTACGGCGCTAAATTCGGGCATGGCGGCTATTACCAATACGATTATTGCCTTGGCAAAATCGGGGAGCAACATCGTAACTTCCCCGCATTTGTTCGGGAATACCTATTCGTTTTTCGCTACTACGATTGCCGAATTTGGGGTGGAAGCCCGTTTTTGCGACCTGACGGATTTGCAACAAGTGGAAGCCAATGTTGATGAAAATACCTGTTGCGTATTTCTCGAAATTATTACCAACCCGCAGATGGAAGTCGCCGATTTGAAAGCGCTTGCGGAAATAGCGCATCGAAAAAACGCGCCGCTTGTCGCCGATACGACGGTAATTCCTTTCCATGCGTTTAAAGCGGCGGATTTTGGAGTGGATATAGAAACGCTTTCGAGTACCAAGTATATTTCGGGCGGCGCGACAAGTCTGGGCGGACTGATTATTGATTACGGAAAGTTCGATTGGAAGAAATCGAAAAAGCTGGCGGGCTTTGCGGCTCAATTCGGTTATTTTTCCTTTACGGCGAAAATGCGAAAGGAAATACACCGCAATATGGGCGCGTACATGACCCCTCACACGGCTTATATGCAGACATTAGGATTGGAAACATTGGCGTTGCGCTACGACAAGTCGTCGGAGAATAGTCAGAAACTTGCGGAAGCATTATGCCGCCTGCCGCAGGTAGAATCGGTCAATTATCCGGGGCTGGCTTCGAGTCCCTACCACGAAATAGCTGCGCGGCAGTTCGGGAAACAATCGGGAGCCATGCTTACCTTCGACCTGAAATCGCGTGAAGCATGTTTCAAATTTATAAACAACTTGAAACTGATTAAGCGAGCGACCAATTTGTTCGATAACAAAACTTTGGCGATTCATCCCGCAAGTACTATTTTCGGAACATTTACGGCAGAGATACGGCAAAAAATGAACGTATCGGAAAAAACAATCCGCCTTTCGGTCGGATTGGAAACCGTTGATGATTTGCTGGACGATATTAAGCAGGCATT
Source organism: Prevotellaceae bacterium (assembly GCA_031270425.1). Lineage (GTDB taxonomy): Bacteria > Bacteroidota > Bacteroidia > Bacteroidales > Paludibacteraceae > H1. Next base: position 1,184 of record JAISXQ010000233.1, read on the forward strand.
GGAAAATTAGCCTTTTTAGAATCAAGAACAAAGAATCAAGACAAAAGACACACGATTCCGAATAGCTATCGAGATAAACATCACCACAAAGAGAAAAAGAAGCGCAACATAACTTTGCGTAACTTCCTGTCTTTGCGGTTAATAATAAATTTAAACAAATGAAACACCCATGACCGGCAACCATATACAAAAGAAACGTCAAAAGTCCTGTATCTTGATTCTTGGTTCTTGGCTCTTGGCTCTAAATTTTAAACAAATGAAACAGATTATTTTAGTAACTATGACAAGCATATTGTTATTGTCGTCCTGCAATCAGGAGAAAAAGGCGGCTACGCCAAGCATTGAAAACTTCAAATACACGGTAGATCAATTCGCCGATATTGAAATTTTGCGTTACCGCGTTCCGGGTTTCGAGTCGTTGTCGTTGCAGCAAAAAGAATTGATTTATTACCTGACGGAAGCCGCGCTACTTGGTCGCGATATTCTGTACGACCAAAACAACAAGCACAATTTGGCGGTTCGCCGCACATTGGAAGCCGTTTATGTGAATTACCGGGGCGACCGCCATTCCGAAGAATTCGCCCATCTTATTACGTATCTGAAACAGGTTTGGATGGGAAACGGCATTCATCATCATTATTCGACCGATAAATTTACGCCGCATTTTTCGGCAGCTTTCTTCGCCCAAACCGTAAAAAGCATCGACGCGTCGAAACTTCCGCTTCTCGAAGGCGAAACGGCGGATGCGCTTATCGCAAAATTAACTCCGGTTATTTTCAACCCTGATTTGTATGCAAAGCGCGTTAATCAAGCGGACGAAGTGGATTTAATCGCCTCCTCGGCAAATAATTACTACGAAGGGGTAACGCAGGCGGAAGCCGAAGATTTCTACAACGCAATGAAAGACCCGAAGGATAAAACGCCGGTTTCTTACGGCTTGAACAGTAAATTGGTAAAAGAAAATAACCGGTTGATTGAAAAAACGTATAAAGTTGGCGGAATGTACGGCGCGGCAATCGAAAAGATTGTTTTCTGCTTGGAAAAAGCCGCGACGCTTGCCGAAAACGAAGCGCAAGCCGCCGTAATTCGCAGTTTGATTGATTTTTACCGGAGCGGCGATTTGAGAACTTACGACGAATATTCCATCAAATGGGTTGAAGATTTGGCTTCGACGGTCGATTTTGTAAACGGATTTACCGAAACTTACGGCGACGCCTTGGGCATAAAAGCAAGCTGGGAATCCGTTGTGAATTTCAAAGATATTGAAGCTACAAAACGCACCGAAATTATCAGCGCCAATGCCCAGTGGTTCGAAGACAATGCGCCGGTTGACCGGAAATATAAAAAAGAAAGCGTAACGGGAGTTTCGGCGAAAGTGATTACAGCCGCTATAATTGCCGGTGATTGTTATCCGGCAACGCCTATCGGAATTAACCTGCCGAATGCCAACTGGATTCGCGCGGCTCACGGTTCAAAGTCGGTAACTATCGAAAATTTCACCGAAGCCTACGACCAAGCCTCGCTGGGAAACGGTTTTAGCGAAGAATTTATATGGAGCGACACGGAACGCGAACTTTCTAAAAAATACGGTTCTCTGACCAATAATCTGCATACCGATTTACACGAATGTTTGGGGCACGGTTCGGGAAAACTCCTGCCGGGCGTGAGCAAAGACGATTTGAAAGCTTACGCTTCGACGATAGAAGAAACGCGCGCCGACCTTTTCGGGCTGTATTACATTGCCGACCCTAAAATGATGGAATTGGGATTGTTACCAAACGCGGAAGCTTTCAAAGCCGAGTATTACAAATTTATGATGAACGGTTTGATGACGCAATTGACCCGCATCAAAGAAGGAAAAGATATTGAAGAATCGCACATGCGCAACCGCCAGTTGATTGCCCGTTGGGTGTACGAAAACGGCGCGAACGATAATGTAGTGGAACTTAAAGCGAAAGACGGCAAAACTTATGTGGTAATAAACGACTACCGGAAACTCCGTGAATTGTTTGGAAAACTGCTTTTCGAAATACAGCACATTACATCCACCGGCGACTTGAAGGCGGCTCGCGAAATGGTTGAAAAATACGCCGTTAAAGTGGATCAAAAGCTGCATCGCGAAGTGTTGGAACGTTACGCCCTGTTGAATTTGGCTCCTTACCGCGGTTTTGTAAATCCGGTTTACACTCCGGTCGTGGACAAAAACGGCAAAATTACCGGCGTCAATATTTCTTACAAAGAAAACTACGTAGAGCAACATTTACGGTATTCGAAAGATTACGCCACATTGCCTGTGTATAATTAATAAAAGGTAAAATGTATATATTTGATTTACACTAAAATAATTTCGTGTAAATTGGCTACGCCGAACGTTGTTTCGTGTAATTGGCTACGCCGAACGTTGTTTCGTGGACAAAACACTTTTAACCGCTTTATTCCAGGTATCCCGCAATCTGCCCGCTGATTTGCATCAGTGAAATTTCGCAGAGTTTGGTGTTGTATTGCGCTTGCACGAGGCGTTCTCCGGCTTCGAGCAGGCTGTTTTGCGCTTCGCGGAGTTCCAAACCCGATAAATCGCCGAGCTTGTAACGTTCGATAGCTATTTCGTGATTTTCTTTGGCGGTTTGCAGGTTTTCTTTTTCCAATGCGGCGAGTCCCATGTTGTTTTGGTAAGCCATCCAAAGATTGGAAAAATCACTTTTCAGGGAAAGTTCCAGCTCGCGATAAGTCAACTCCTGATTTTCTATTTGTATTTTCGCATTTTTCTGTTTGCGCGACCGGTTAAAACCGTCGAAAATATTAAATCCTAAGGTAAGACCGTAATTCAATCCCAGCTGATCCTGGCGGGCATACGTTCCCACTCCGTAGGTATTTTTCGTAAGACCGTATCCGGCATTCAGGCGCAAATAGGGATAGTTCGCGCTCTGAGCCGATTTTAGTTCCAGTACGCTGATGTTTTTTTCCTTTTCGGACAGCAACAGAAATGAATTGCTTTTCAACGCCTGCTGCCAGCTGTCTTCTTTGTTTATCAATGTGTTGATGTCGATAATAGAATCTGTAATTTCCAAATCGAGATCTACGTTATCCAACGCCATCATTTGATTGAGTTTTATGCGTGAAGCAAACAGTACTTCCTGTTGCCGGATAAGTTTTGAACTGTCGCTGTTGAAATCGACTTTTGCCTGCTGCAAATCCAAGCGCGAAAGCGAGCCTATATTATAGCGGGCTTCCACAATCCTTAACCGTTCTTTCGACAATTTAACCGCCGATTTTAAGTTATTCAGGCGAATGTTTTGCTGTACGTAATTGTAGTATTCGCCCGAAAAATTGGCAATAAATCCCTCGATGGCAAGGCGCGTTTGCAGTTCGCCCATTTGTTGCAGTTCTTTCAATTTTGCGTAATTCGTTTGTATGTTGAATCCGTCGAAAACAGTCCAGTTAAGGTTAACTCCGGCGTTCAGGTTTTGATTATGAACCGCCTTGTTGTTTACGTTTCCTCCTGTCGAAAGTTCTTGTGCAACATCGTTTAACGTACCCGAATAACCGGCGTTAAGGTCTAAGGTCGGTAAAAATCCCGCATTCCCGATACTGGCGTTATTGTCGGATATTTGCTGCGCGTTGCGCGTTATTCTTATTCCATAATTTTGTTCAAGACCGAGGACAAGACATCGTTTTAAATCGTAAATTTCCTGAGCATAAACAGAGAACGGCAATATGAATAAAACGGAAAAGGCAAATTGTTTTCTCATTTTAACAAGGTAAATTAATCGAAACGGATTGCAAATGGATACATAAAGGTAAATACAAAGCGAAAGTACGTAAAAATACCAAAACCGGAACAGAATGAAACTATATATTTGGATTCATTAACAGACAATTGAATATAAACCAAGCGTCAAATCACAAAACTTCTGCCGCAACATAACTTTTGTAATACTTTTGTAATATCTTCTTATTAAATTTGCAACTTATTTGTCATATACATCAAGCAAAATGAAACACTTGTTACTTGCCGCCACCGTTCTCTCCCTGCCCTTAAACCTGTTTTCGCAGGAAACGCCTCCATTTCAGGATAAGTTGAAAGTATCCGGTTATATACAAATGCAATATCAGCATGGCGAAAAGGACGCGATGCTTAAAGTAGGGAGCGGCAACGAACATGCGGACGAAGCCTTCGGAAGGCTGGGCGTCCGTCGCGGGCGATTGAAATTTGTTTACGAACAACATATCGCTTCGGCTGTGTTTCAGTTGGATATAACCGAAAAAGGCGTTGGTTTCCGGGATGCTTATTTAAACCTGAAAGACCCTTGGCTCAAATCGAGCGTTCTGCGTGCGGGTGTGTTCGACCGTCCTTTCGGGAACGAAATCAGCTATTCTTCGTCGCGCCGCGAGTCGCCCGAACGTTCGACCATCACGCAGACTTTGTTCCCAAACGAACGCGACTTAGGCATAATGCTTCATTTGCAAGCGGACAAAAAATCGCCTTGGAGTTTCCTCGTTTTGCAGGCGGGATTGTTTTCGGGAAACGCCATCAACCGCGATACCGACAGCCGTAAAGATTTTATCGGACGCCTGTTCGGAACGAAAAAACTGGATCATATCGAACTTGGAGGCGGATTGTCCTACTATAACGGCGGCGTGTATCAAGGAACGGAAAAAGTTTATTTTATGGAAGGAAAAAATTTTGTCCTTGACGACAACCCTGATAATAAGGGAAAATTCGCCAAACGCGAATATGTTGGCGCGGACGCTCAGTTTTCAATATCCACAGCGATTGGAAAAACCGCTTTACGCGCCGAATATTTATTCGGGCAACAACCCGGTTTGCAGGAAAGTTCGGCAAGCCCCAATTCGTCGACGCTACCGGCAGGCGATACCTACTTGCGGAACTTTAAGGGCGGATATGTTATTTTGGCGCAAAAAATCGGCGTTTCGCCTTTCTCCGCCGTTGTGAAGTACGATATAGTTGACCCAAACACCGAAGTTTCGGGCAATGAAGCGGGTGGGAACGGTACATCTAAAACCGATTTAAAGCAGACGACCTTAGGATTTGGCGGCTTGTGGGATGCAAACGCCAACTTGCGCCTGACGGCTTTTTATGAAATAAACAACTACGAGAAAAATAACCTGCCCGCTGCAAACGATTTGAAACGCAATGTTTTCACGCTGCGTTTGCAGTATAAATTTTAACCGGTACCGCCGTCAATCCGCTTTCTTCCTCGTTTTGAAGGACAAAATATGAATTGTTACACCCACAGCGATGGCTATAAGCAGTATTTGAAGCCACAGTTTGTCGTTGACGGCTAAAAACGCGGTGCATAGCATCGAAATCCACATAACACTGATAGACACTATCTTTACTTTCAGCGGAATTGATTTGTCCTCAATAAAGTTGCGAATGTATTCTCCCATTACAGGATGGTTCAACAGCCAATCGTAAAGTTTTTTTGAACTGCGGGCAAACAAGGCTGCCGATAAAAGAAAAAAAGGAGTTGTCGGTAAAACCGGAAGGAATATCCCCAATACACCAAGTCCCAAACTAATAAGTCCTAAAACAGCCAACAGTATTTTCACTATATTCAAATTGATTTGCCGGATATTATTTTCCGCCGGCAAAGTTAGTATTTTATTTGCAAACCGGAATGAAAAAGATGACCCGCCTGCAACATCCTGCGTTTATAGAAAAACCTCTTGCTAAGCTATGCTTGCAAGAGGTTTCCGTCAGAAAATCAAGCAGGATGTAAGTACGGACAGATAGACTTTGGTTTTAGGTTATAGTGTATTATTATTTCTTATTTTACATTCAGCAGATTATAAGCGGCAGGTTTTGCTACGCCGGTTGCCGGAGTTTCCTCTGCAAACTTATAAGTGAGTTCGTGGGTTTTTTCCCCAGTGCCGTATTCTTTGACATGTACTACCAGATTTATGGAATCCGTAGCCTGCCCTTGCAACGGACGCAAGTCGAACGACGCAATTCCCTGATTTCTGTACGATGGATAATCGTCGTTGTCGTTGTGCCTGAATTCCAGATGGACTTTATTATCTGTGTAACTTTTTGTTTGGTCTGATACCAGATTAATAAAGTGTTTGATCCGGTCGTCGTTGCAGAGAAGCACAAATTCCACATTCAGGTAATGGCTTCCGACCCACATTCTAAGCAGTTCAACGGGATCGTTTCCGATGCTGTCCCTTACTGCTTCCGTGGTTCCGGGTGTAAATTCAAAGACGCCTTTTGTAAGCACCTCGTAAATACTAAGAAGGCGCACATTACCTTCTTCGGCGTTCGACGGCAGAATTGTGTAATACGGAATAATACGCTGTCCGTCGGCAGGTTTATAGTTTCTATCCTGCAAATCGGATTCCGTTACATTCAAGCGTGTGCCGTTGTCGTGCACAAAAGAAAAACGGGTAACGCTGTCGGGGTTTTCAACTGTGGCTATGCCGTAATAAACCACATCTTCATCGCCTTTATTGCCGCATGATTGAAACAGAACGGGCAAAGTCGATGCTGCTAATGTTACTATTAAAAGATTTTTTTTCATTGTTAAAAGATTTTTTTTCATTGTCAATAACGTTATAATTACTAATTAATTTAAAAATTTATATTGCAAACCTATGTTTATATTTATGTTGAGAGGTTGCCGGGTTCGTATGCTAATCGGTTGATTGTTATCAAAACAATATACAAGGCTCGGTTCTATGTAAAGACCTAAGTTGCGGTATATTTTATAACTCGTACCCATCGAGAAATTAGCCGACCACTGCACATCCTTTATCCAATCCATAGAACTCGAAGGCGGATCCCAATCATAAGGGACTTCGG
>JAISXQ010000008.1 GCA_031270425.1 Prevotellaceae bacterium
GAAACTATAAACTCCAAACTATAAACTATAAACCCCTTCTTCCCTCATCAAAAAACGGGCAATCCGCCGCGTTTTTTGGGACAACAGTATGTCCCTGCCCGAAGTTGTTTGCCGGATAACTTCGTCATTCCGCCCGCGGATGGTCAGCAGTTCCAGTTTATCGTTGTAACTTACTTTGAAGTCGTTGCCCATTTCGTCCAAAGCGTCGAGCAGGTAGCGCGTGTTGTCCACGCATACGGAAATGCTTACCGCCGAACTTTGAATCAGCGAAACTTTAAGTCGGCGCTTGTTCATAATGGCAAAAATTTTCGTCAGGCTTTCTTCCAGTACGAAGGAAAAATCGCGCGGACGCATGGTTACAAGCACTTGGTTTTTACGCAGGATAAGTACCGGAACGGCAATCGGCGGGGCGGTTTCGTTAATTATCGATCCTGCCTCGTCCGGTGTTCCAAAAGGACGTACATAGAGGGGAATAAGTTTGTTTTGAAGCGGTTTTATCGTTTTGGGATGAATAATTTGAGCGCCACTGTACGCCAGTTCGACAGCGTCGTGGTAAGTCAGTTCGGGAATCAGCGCCGTATTGGGAAAAATGCGGGGGTCGGCGTTCAGTATGCCCGGCACGTCCTTCCATATCGTTACGCTTTCGGCATTCAGCAGGTTACCTGCAATCGCCGCCGAATAATCGGAACCTTCGCGCCCCAAAGTGGTCGGGTCGCCTTTGGTGTTTGCGCCGATAAACCCCTGCCCGATATAAATTCTGCTTTTCGAAAAATCGACGGCTTCCGATATTCGCTTTTCCGATTCTTCCATACGCACGTTGGCTTCCCTGAAATTGCTGTCGGTAACAAGCAGTTTCCTCATGTCCAGCCAGACGTTGTCCATACCCGATTCCGTAAAAAAGGCGGATACGATACGTGTAGAGATAATTTCGCCGCAGGAAACCAGACGGTCGTACCAGCGGTCGTATTCATCCCCTACTCCATTGTTTATCAGCGTCCTTATTTCGTCGAAAAGCGGTTTTACGGCTTTGTATCCCTGTCCGGGATCTGTAAATAATTCGGAAATGACGTCGCGATGATAACCTTCGATTTCCGATAATTTTTCCAAAGCGGCTTCGCGGTCGGCTTTCATAAAATTTTCGAGGACAGTTTCCAAAGCGTTGGTCGTTTTTCCCATTGCCGAAACGACAATAAACAAATCGCCGGAAACAGCGGATACGATACGGACTATGTTTCTAACGCCTTCCGCCGACCGTACGGACGCCCCGCCAAACTTATAAACTTTCATCTTGCTTTGATGGTTGAACTTCGGGCTTATTTTTTATTTCGGGATAGGTAATGCGGGTGTGGTAAATATTCTTGATTTTTTCTTTGAAAACCGATTTTACCATTTCCACATCCTGAAAACTGATAGGCGCGTCTTTGAATTGTCCGTCGGCTATCTGGCTGTCGATCATGTCTTCCACCATAAAATCAATACTTTCCGCCGTATATTCTTTCAAGCTGCGCGAACGGGCTTCTACGGCGTCAGCCATCATCAGTATGGCTGTTTCTTTTGTGTTCGGTTTCGGACCGGGATACATAAATGCCGCTTTGTTCGGTTTTACATCGGGGTTGGCGTTGATAAAAGCGTTGTAAAAATATTTCGCTTTGCTTGTGCCGTGGTGCGTGGCAATAAAATTGATAATCTGATCCGGCAGGTTGTTCTTTTTCCCTAACTGTATGCCGTCCGGCACGTGATTGATAATAATGCGCGCGGCGTCTTCGTAATTCATAGAAAGCAGCGGGTTGCTTCCTCCCATTTGGTTTTCGGTAAAATAGTGCGGATTTTTTATTTTCCCTATGTCGTGGTACAAAGCGCCTGTCCGCACGAGCAGGCTGTTGGCGTTTATTTTTTTGGCAGCTTCGGTAGCCAAGTTCGATACTTGCAGCGTATGCTGGAAAGTACCCGGAGCCGTTTCGGCGAATTTCATCATAAAATTGCTGTTTATATTGGTCAGTTCCACTAAGGTAACGCTCGATACAAGTCCGAAAAGTTTCTCGATGAAAAATATAAGAATGTGCGCGAAAAGCAAAATGGAACTGCTGATGGCAAAATATATGATTACGGGCCAGTGGACGCGTCCGGCTTCCCCTTCGACAATAAGTTCGAATCCGAGGAAGGAAAGTACATAACAAAGGAAAATATACATGGCGGTTTGCGCCAGTTGCGAACGTTGCGATAAATCTTTAAGGCTCGAAACGGCGGTCATACCTACCGTTATTTGCAACAGGATAAACTGAAAGGGATTGTCGATAATAAACGAAATGATAAGCGTGGTTATGATATGGGCGAAAAGCGCCGTCCGCGAATCGAAAAACACGCGGATAACAATAGGCAGCAGCGCAAAGGGAACAATATAGTAGTTGAACTGGGTATAACGGATGATTAACGCCGTAAGCGATATGACGAAAACCATCGTTAAAATAATCAGCAACAGGTTTCTGTAACTGTTGAAAATCCGCGGACGGAAAAGATAAAGATACAGGAACAATAAAAATATCAATCCCAAAACAATGATAATTTCTCCGGCAAGCGTGGCTATCGTTTGCTTTGTGTCGGTATTGCGGCTATCGTATTCGGTTTTTAGCGAAGATAGCATCTGGTAGCTGTGCTGTGTAACAATTTCGCCCCGGTCGATTATTTTTTCACCTGCCTGCATCATTCCGGTCGTTTTGGATAAATTCTTCAAC
>JAISXQ010000049.1 GCA_031270425.1 Prevotellaceae bacterium
CTCACGCGACTTATGATTATTGAAGACCAACCGGCGTGGAACCCGCATATTCGTTCTTCGGAATCATTGCGTAAAACGCCAAAACGCCATTTGACTGACGTTTCGCTTGCTGTTGCAACACTTGGTTTAGACAAAAATGCACTGTTGAAAGATGTAAAATATGTTGGTTTTTTGTTTGAAACGATGGCAACGCACGATTTACGCGTGTATGCACAAGCGAACGATGCACAAGTTTATTATTATCGTGATTCAAGCGGTTTGGAAATCGACGCCATTGTACAAAAACGAAACGGTGATTGGGCTGCTTTTGAAATAAAACTTGGTATCGGGCAAACAGACGAAGCCGCAAAAAATTTGTTGAAATTTGCTTCTGTTATTGATACCGAAAAAACAAAAGCGCCTAAATCGCTGAATATCATTATAGGAACGGGGTTCACATATCGCCGTGCCGACGGGATTAATGTAATTTCGCTGGCTTCACTGGGAAAATAATAATGCAAATTATGTATATTTGTATATGCAATTTTCACTCGAAAGTGTATTTTGTAATATCTAAAAAAGTTATATCTTTGCATTTTCAAATATACGTTTGTTATGGAAACATTAATAAATACATATCGTTCAAGGCTGGAACAGATTGATAATAAGTTTGTTCGCTACCTGATGCCGCAGATTAACTGGAACAACCGGCTTTTTGCAATTATTGGTTCGCGCGGAACGGGCAAAACAACGCTTATGTTGCAATACATCAAGCAAAACCTTGATATGTCGAAAACGTTTTATATGAGTTTGGATGAGTTGTATTTTTCTACCAACAGGCTTCTTTATACGGTGGATAAACTGTATAAAGAAGGTATTACGCACTTTTTCATTGACGAAATACACAAGTACCCTTATAATACTTGGGCACAGGAACTGAAAAATATCTATGATTCGTATCCTGATGTAAAAGTAGTTTTTTCGGGTTCGTCAATTTTAAATATTTACAGAGGAAATGCCGACTTGAGCCGTCGTGCACTGAATTACGAATTGTTTGGCTTGTCGTTTCGCGAATTTCTGGAATTTGAGGGAATTAAAAAAATTGCGCCTGTTTCGTTGGACGATTTATTAAAAAATCACATTTCGATTGCATCAGAAATCATCAGGGATATAAAAATTCTGCCGCTTTTCCGCAACTATCTGAAAATTGGGTATTTCCCTTATTATAAAGAAGATACATTCGACTATCGCTCACGTTTGTTGAATACGGTCAATGCAACTCTCGAAACGGATTTGCCGGCGGTGGAAAATATTGAGTTTGTCTCGGTCATTAAACTCAAACGCCTGCTTGCCGTCATTGCAGGACTGACGCCTTTTACACCGAATATGTCGCAGTTGGCGGGTATGGTTGAAATTCAGCGCAGTAACTTGTTGAAATCGCTCGAAATGCTGGAGCGGGCGCGAATGTTGGGATTGTTGCGCAATGCCAATAAAAAACTGCAATATTTGAGCAAGCCCGAAAAAATTTTTTTGGACAATCCGAATTTAGCATACTCTCTCGGCGGAAACAATCCGAATATTGGCAATTTGCGCGAAACATTTTTTTTCAACCAATTACGAATTGTTGGGAAAATTGAAAGCGCCGCGCAAGGCGATTTTACTGTCGATGGAAAATACATTTTTGAGGTGGGCGGCAATGGCAAGAAATTCACGCAAATTGCCGGCTTGCCTGATTCATATCTTGCAATTGACGAAATAGAAATGGGTTTTGGTAACAAAATTCCACTTTGGTTGTTTGGATTATTATATTAGTCATCTTAATTTATATTTTTGTCGGAATCTGTATAAAGATGAACAATATGACCGCAAATACCGATTATAGACAGTGGCTTGGCGATTTGAAAATTGGAATTTCGGAATACAAACTTGCAAAGTTGTTGCCCGAAGATTTCAGATCGTCGCTGCCTTCTATTCAGGAAATTGAAGAAAAATTGAGCGAAATATAACCGACTATTGATACGATTTTAAATGAAAAAACTAATCCTCGTCGCCGGAGCGCGTCCCAACTTTATGAAAATAGCGCCCCTGATGCACGCTTTAAAGAATAATGACAAAATAAAACCTGTTTTGGTACATACCGGGCAGCATTACGACGTGAAAATGTCGGGACAATTTTTTGAAGAACTCAACATTCCGGCGCCCGATATTAATCTGGAAGTAGGTTCGGCGAGCCACGCCGTACAGACGGCAAGGATTATGGAAAGTTTTGAGAAAGTCTGTATAGACGAAAACCCCGATTTTGTTTTGGTGGTCGGGGATGTGAACAGCACGGCGGCTTGTACTTTGGTCGCTTCCAAATTAGGCATTACAACCATTCATTACGAAGCCGGACTTCGCAGTCGCGATCGCACTATGCCCGAAGAAATAAACCGTCTGGTAACGGACGCTATCAGCGATGTCTTTATCACGACAAGCGTTGACGCGGATGAAAATCTGCTGAAAGAAGGCGTGGACGCCGAAAAAATTCACATGCTGGGAAATCTGATGATTGACTCTCTGGCTGCAAATATTGAAAAAGCCCAAAAAACACCGCTGACTTTCACTTTATTGAACCGGAATAATTCTATTTCTGTGGAAAGCTCAAAGCCCCTGCCTTGTGAGGAAGGGTTGGCGAAAGGTCGATACGGAGTGCTTACCTTCCACCGTCCCGGAAATGTGGACAACAAAGAAGCGTTAAGTAATTTAGTGGAAATATGGGGGAAAATTTCAGAAAAAATTCCTTTGGTTTTTCCCGTTCATCCGCGAACGTACAAGAATATCCAAAATTTTGGTTTACAATCGCTTATCAATGGCTATCCGCAATTATATTTTATTGAGCCGCTCGGCTATTTGCAATTTATCCATTTAGTAAGCAAGTCCATGTTTGCCTTGACCGACTCGGGCGGCATTCAGGAAGAAACAACGTATATGAACATTCCCTGCCTGACTGTCCGTCCGAATACAGAACGCCCTGTAACTATTTGGGAAGGAAGTAATAAGTTGATTAAAATGGAAGATATTTCGGATGAAATACAGTTGATATTGGACGGAAAAGGAAAAAGAGGAACAGTACCTCGGTATTGGGACGGAAAGACTGCTCAGAGAATAATTGAGTTGATTGAAAAAGGCTATAATTAATAATACTGTTGTATAATACAAGACGAGCAGGAAGCTGAAAATCAATAAAAAGACGTCTCTTGACTGGCGGCACAAGATACTTTCTTCGTATGAACAGGACACAGGCGACGAGTTTGAAAGTGTAGTCGAAAGCAACGAAACATTTTTTGAACACTCTGAAAAAAGGAATAAACATCTGAAAGAAGAAACGATATTATGTTCTGACGAACACGTCAGTTACAAGGATTATTCAAAAGACTGTTCATTGAAACACACAGTATTACATTCTGACTTAAAACAATATATAAAACAGAAAATTTATCATATTCAACAGGTGAATGAGCTACACAACAGATTGAAAAAATGGATAGACAATACATTTTGGGGTGTTTCAACAAAATACTTACAAAATTATCTGAACTGGTTTTACCTGCGGGAAAAACTGAAAAGCGAAAGTATCACGGTAGAAAACAGTACCGATACAATAATTTTGCCTGCGAAATGATTTTTAGCAACAATATAATTAACCAATTAACCAGAGCCAAATTAGAATTGTAAATCGACGTAGTCAAATCTTGAAATTTAGCTCTACTTCCCAATAGTCCCTATTATGATTATCAACGTAAAAAATCCCGTAGTCGAACTCGACGGCGATGAAATGACCCGTATTATTTGGCATTTCATCAAAAAAGAATTGATACTTCCGTATTTGAATCTGGATATTAAATATTTCGATTTAAGCATACAAAACCGCGATTTAACCAATGATCAGGTTACGGTTGACGCGGCAAATGCCATTAACAAATACAACGTCGGCATTAAATGTGCCACCATTACGCCCGACGAAGCGCGGGTCGAAGAATTTGGGTTAAAAAAAATGTGGAAATCGCCCAACGGAACGCTTCGAAACATTATCGGAGGAACGGTTTTCCGCGAACCCATCATTATCGGCAATATTCCCCGTTACGTGCAGGGATGGACGCAGCCTCTCATTATCGGACGCCATGCTTTTGGCGACCAATACAAAGCGACCGACGCCGTTATCAAGGGAAAAGGCGTGTTAAAAATGACTTTTACCAACGAATCCGGCGAAACTCAAACCTGGGAAGTATTCAACTTCGATGGCGACGGCGTAGCGATGACCATGTACAATACCGACGAATCGATTTACGGTTTTGCACGCTCGTCATTTCAAATGGCATTGACAAAGAAATATCCGCTTTATATGTCCACCAAAAACACCATTCTGAAAGCTTACGACGGACGTTTTAAGGATATTTTTCAAGAAGTCTACGAAAAAGAGTTTAAAGCCAATTTTGAAAAAGCGGGATTAACCTACGAACACCGCCTGATAGACGACATGGTAGCATCCGCCATGAAATGGAAGGGCGGTTTCGTATGGGCTTGCAAAAACTACGACGGCGACGTGCAATCCGACACCGTGGCGCAAGGATTCGGCTCGCTTGGGCTGATGTCGTCCGTGCTGGTAACACCCGACGGCAAAACCGTAGAAGCCGAAGCGGCGCACGGAACTGTTACCCGCCACTATCGCGCTTACCAACAAGGCAAAGAAACTTCGACCAATCCCATCGCCTCTATTTTTGCTTGGACAAGAGGACTGACGCATCGCGGAAAGTTAGACGGCAACAAAGCCTTGATTGATTTCTGCGAAAAGTTGGAACAAGTCTGTATCGAAACTGTTGAAGCGGGCGAAATGACCAAGGATTTAGCTTTGCTGATATACGGCGATAAATTGACGCGCGAAAATTATTTAAGCACCGAAGAATTTTTGTCGGCTATTAAACGGAGTCTGGATAAGAAATTAGTATAAAAAATCGTATCTTTGCTTTCTCCTAAACAACTGAAAAAGTAACGGTACAATGATTTTTCAACGGATAACATCGCCGGGCGACAACCTTTTCCCCGAAATGCTCAAACTCTATAAATCGGCTTTCCCGCCCGAAGAAAGAAGAAGCGGCGGAGACTTACAGCAGGAAATCGTTAAATCGGAGCGGTTTTACGCCAATGCCGTTATGGAAAACGGCGTCATGTTGGGGATATTTAATTACTGGAATTTTGGCACATTCTTTTATCTGGAACATTTCGCCGTAAATCCCGGTTTAAGAGGCAAAAACCTCGGAAGCAAAAGTTTGCAACTCTTTCACGACACAGCCTCTGGGCTGCCTATTGTTTTAGAAGTGGAAATGCCCAATACGACGGAAGCTACCCGGAGAATTGAATTTTACAAACGAGCCGGATTTCAGGTTGTGCCCAAAGATTATGCGCAACCGCCTTACCGTCCCGGCGGATTTATGTTGCCCATGCTTTTGATGACAAATAAGATTCATGCCGTCAAAACGCATTTCGAAAAAATAAAAAACACAATTTACAGGGAAGTATATCATTTTAAGCCGTAAAAAAAACAGGAAGATTAAGGATTAATTATGAATTATTAAGTTCTTTACTGCGTTTACAATCAACTGATAAATATATCTTTGCGACGATAAATAGATTACAAATTAATTATTTAAAATTACGAAAAATGAAAAATCTATTCGGATTAATAATGGCTATTGCCCTTGTAATGGGTTCAGCTAATGTAATGGCTCAGGACAATACAAAAAAAGAAGGCTGTTGCAAAACCAAAACAGAAGCAACGGCAAACAAGAAAGAGTGCACAGGAGAAAAGAAAGAAGGCTGCAAAAAAGACGCCGACAAAAAAGAATGTGCAAAGGGAGAAAAAAAAGAATGCTGTAAAAAAGGAGAACAAACAGCGAAAAAGTAATTTTCCCAAGCTTCACAGGGACAAAAAAGAAGAGTGTCTCAAAAATCAATTAGAACACAAATGACACAGGTTTTACGGATATACACAGATAATCAGTGTCATCTGTGTTCTTTTAAGACAGTTCGTTTCATTAAATAAAATATCAACCGACTTATAAAAACATCACGTATGAAAACACATTCAATTTTATTCAAAAGCCTTGTTCTTTGCTTTTTATTCAGTTTTTCGCTGTTGCAGGCGCAACTAATAAGAGTAAACGTAGCGCCCGATCACGCCGACTGGGTGTATAAACCCGGCGAAAAAGTAAAATTCAACGTAATCGTAACAAAGAACAACATCATTCTCAACGACGTATCCCTTCGTTACGAAACAGGACCCGAAATGCTTACTCCCGTAAAAAAAGAAAGCCTGACCTTGAAAACAGGCAGCGTTACAATCGACGGCGGCACGATGAAAGAAGCTGGCTTCCTGCGCTGTAAAGTCGTTGCCTTGTACGACGGAAAAGAATATACCGGACTGGCGACAGCCGCGTTCAGTCCCGAAACGATAAAACCAACAACCACCGAGCCGGAAGATTTCGTGGAATTTTGGGAAAAAGCCAAGGCGGAAGCCGCTAAAATTCCATTAGATACGCGGATGAGGCTGCTACCCGAACGTTGTACGGAAAAAACAACTGTTTACGAAATCAACGTACAAAATTTCAAACTTGGAACGCGCCTCTACGGTATTTTATGCGTCCCGAAAGCGGACGGTAAATATCCGGCGATATTGAAAGGTCCCGGAGCAGGTGTGAACGCGTACAAGGGCGATATATACAACGCGGAAAAAGGAGCGATAACGCTTGAAATAGGCATACACGGCTTTCCGGTAACAATGGACGCTTCCGTTTACGAAAATATCAGGAACGGAGCGCTCAACGGTTATCCGAATTACAATCTGGATGATAAAGACCGCTATTATTACAAACGTGTTTACTTGGGATGCGTCCGTGCGGTTGACCTGATTTACAGCCTGCCCAAATTTGACGGGAAAAATGTAGTTGTCGCCGGCGGAAGTCAGGGAGGCGCGTTGTCGATAGTTACGGCGGCATTGGACAGCCGGATAAAAGGTTTGGCGGCATTTTATCCCGCTCTCAGCGATATGACGGGATATCTCTACAATCGCGCCGGAGGATGGCCTCATTTATTTAGCGCAAGCAATCTGGCATACAACAATACGCCGCAAAAAATAGAAACAAGCAAATATTACGATGTGGTAAATTTCGCCCGTCATTTGAAAGTTCCCGGATTTTATTCATGGGGTTACAACGACGTAACCTGTCCGCCGACTTCGTTGTATTCGGCGTATAATGTAATAACCGCTCCGAAAACGCTGTATCTTGCCGAAGAAACCGGACACTGGACTCATCCTGAACAATGGGAAAAAGCCTGGAATTTCCTGTTTGAGCAACTTAAAAACTAACTCCGCCGTTTTCCAAAAACAAGGAAATCAGTCTCGAAACCGGATAATCCTGCAAACGGCTTAACGGAACGCGAAGATATTCCTTTAAAAGCGGCGTTTCGTTATCAATACGAAGCAATATAAATTGAGCCTCGATTAACCGGTGGCTCAATTTATGTTTTACGGGAGTGGAAAAACGATGTAATTCTACGTCCACGCCCCCGAAAAGACGCTGGAAATTACCGTCTTGCAGCAACTCCTCGCCCGAAAGCAATTTGCCGGCTTCAATAAGGGGAAACTCGTACAGCCCCGCCCAAATATCCTTCTCGCCGCGTTTTTTTAAATAGGTATCGGAAGCATGATTAACAAACAGATAGTTAAAATAACGGTTCGTAACGTTGCTTTTGTTCTCTTTTACCGGAAAATATTCCTGCCGTTTCAACTCATAAGCCTTGCACGCCGCCTGCAAAGGACAATCTCCGCATTTGGGCGACGCAGGCGTACACATCAACGCGCCAAAATCCATAATGGCTTGATTGTATAAGGCGGGATGCTTTTTATCTATTAACTCCTGAGCCAATCCGGCAAATTCCTTTTTCCCTTTTGTGCTGTTGATAGGCGTAGCAATGCCGAATAACCTCGAAAGCACGCGGTACACATTACCGTCGACCACTGCATAAGGCTGATTGTAAGCAAGCGAACAGATAGCCGCCGCCGTGTAATCTCCCACTCCGCTTAACGCGATAACATCATGATATTCACGGGGAAAAACGCCGTTAAAACTGCTTGCAATACGTTTTGCGGCTTTATGCAGATTGCGGGCTCGCGAATAGTAGCCCAAACCCTGCCAATATTTTAAAACTTCGTCTTCGGAAGCTCCGGCAAGAACTTTTACAGAAGGAAAACGTTGTATAAAACGAAGATAATAGTCGTAACCCTGGTTTACCCTGGTTTGTTGAAGTATAATCTCCGAAATCCAGATGCAGTAAGGATCGCCTGTTTCGCGCCAGGGCAAATCGCGTTTATTAACGCTGTACCAACTTATTAAACTATCGGAAATACGAAAACCGGAATTTTTATTCATTTTAACAGTTAACTCTAAAATTGTATCAATAAATGCTTTGCATCTTTCAATAAAAAGTCGCATCTTTGTACGCAAAAATAGTATCAAAAAAACGAAATAGCAAAAAATGAGAAAAATAGTGTTATTTTTATTATCGCTTATCTTTGTCGCGTCTTGTACAAGAAACGATTATGTTATTGAAGGTAAGGCGGAAAATCTCGATTTGGAAGGTGGAACCGTATATATAGCCGAACGTGTGGGGCGCACATGGCAAACGTTGGACAGCATCTTTGTCGAAAACGGAAAATTCAGCTTTAAGGGTGAAGTCGACAGCGTCCGGATAGTTTATTTAAAGTTTAACTATGCAAGTAGAAACAACACGCAAGTTTTTGTACTTGAACCGGGGGAAATAAAAATTGTGCTCGACAGCGCAAAAAATACGATTTCAGGAACAAAGCAAAACGATATTTTAAACAAATACAACGAAGCCGAAGCAGAGCTCTATAAACGGGCGGGGGAAGCCGATGCTGCATTGAACGAAGCCGGAGCTTCGGACGCGGAGAAAGAACAGGAACAACAAAAAATTTTCGACGAATACAAAGCCTTAATGGTCGATTATGCATCAAAATACGCCAACACCATTGTCGGCAACCATCTGTTTTCAAGCACATACTACTATCTGACAATTGCCGAAAAAGAAGCCGTCATAGCTAAATTCAACGATAAAACACGAAAAATCGAGCGCATACAAAAAATAATTCAAAATCTTGAAATCGAGAAAAAAACAGCGGAAGGAAATCCTTTTACCGACTTCGAACAAACAAGCCCCGACGGACAAAAAATATCTCTGTCGTCGCTTGTGGGTAAAAGCGATTATGTCCTGGTCGATTTTTGGGCTTCGTGGTGCGGTCCCTGCATACGTTCGTTTCCTGAGTTGAAAGAATTTTATAACAAACACAAAGGTTCGCAACTTGAAATCTTGGGCGTATCACTCGATAACGACGAAGAAGCCTGGAAAAACGCGATTGCACAGTACGAACTGACCTGGCAACACATATCCGACCTGAAAGGATGGGACAACGAGGCAGCCAAAGCCTACGCTGTGAGCGGTATTCCGAACACCGTGTTAATAGATAAAAACGGAAATATTGCAGGACGTAATTTGAGCATTGGAGAAATAAAAGCGCTGTTATCTTCCGAAAAAGAATAAGAAAACAAGAAAAATTTTAAAAAAAAGCGGCAAATGTTTTTTAATCAGAAGAAAAACTGTATATTTGCAGTTCGTTTTCAAAAATAAATTTATTATAAACAATCATATTTATTAACTAATTAAAAAAATACCAAAATGACTAAAGCGGATATCGTAAACGAAATTGCCAAAAATACAGGCATTGACAAGACTACCGTATTAACCACAGTAGAAGCTTTTATCGAAACAGTAAAAGGCTCGTTGGCAAAAAAAGAAAATGTTTATTTAAGAGGATTCGGAAGTTTTGTTGTGAAACAAAGAGCCCAAAAAACAGCCCGGAACATTTCAAAGAATACAACAATCATTATTCCGGCTCACAGCATTCCATCTTTCAAACCGTCGAAGGCTTTTTCTGCATTAGTAAAGTAAATTTCGTCAAACAAAACAATTAAAAAAATGCCAAGCGGTAAAAAAAGGAAAAGACATAAAATGTCAACGCACAAACGTAAAAAAAGACTACGTAAAAACAGACATAAAAAGAAATAAGTTAGTCTTTAACACATGCAGAAACAAACTTAAGGGCTTGTAAAGCTTTAAGTTTGTTTTTGTATAAACCAAATCAAAAAAAGTGAATAGCGAATTAATAATCGATGCTAATCCATCGAAAATTTCAATTGCGCTGCTCGAAGACAAACATTTAGTAGAATTACACCAGGAAGGACGCGAAGAACAA
>JAISXQ010000093.1 GCA_031270425.1 Prevotellaceae bacterium
ACAATAGTTGTTGTCCGACCGTGAAAATTTCCTTCACATACCACAATTTTTGCCTCGTTTTTTGCAACGCTTTTCACTTCGTAAGCCCATTTGCGGCAAAGTTTTAAGGCAGTTTCCACCGCTTCGGCGCCCGTATTCATCGGCAGAACTTTGTCGTAACCGAAATATTCTGCTATAAATTTTTCGTAAACCCCGAGTTTGTCGTTGTAAAATGCACGGGAAGTTAGCGTCAGCTTTTGCGCCTGTTTCACCATGGTATTTACAATTTTAGGATGGCAGTGTCCTTGATTTACGGCTGAATAAGCTGAAAGAAAATCGTAATAGCGTTTTCCTTGCACGTCAGTTACATAAACACCTTCTCCTTTTTCGAGAACAACCGGTAACGGGTGATAATTGTGCGCTCCGTAGCGGTTTTCGAGTTCCATCAATGCCGAAGCGGATAATTTTTGTTGAGTCATACTGTTTATTTTTTTGGGCAAAAACACTTCCGCCATCATGCATCGCACGCTTCCGCCGCCGTATTTCTCAATGGTCGGAATGGCAAGCGGTAGTAATTCGCCATATTGTTTTAATTTTTTAATTTGTTGATTATCTAACGCATCGTATGCGGTTTGAGATAAGGCAATGATTTTATTACCCGTACAACTTTCTATTTGAAGCATATTGCCTGCAAAACAGTGCATTTGCCTTTCTGTAATCTCAATAATTTCCTTTCGGTCTGCTTTTAATTCTGCAATTACAGTTCTTCTTTGCATCTTATTATCAATAGATTGCGGACAAATAACCGCAAATCGGTCGCCAATGCTCATCATGACGTTGGTATGATAAACCGGCAAACGCCTTCCTTCAAAAGTTTGAAAGGCTTGAAAAGCAACAGGTTTAAAATCCAGCGTATTGCAGAAAATATCTAATGTTTCAGGGTGTGTGCGTTCCGAAATACAAGCGTAACATTTCCGATTGATACGGTCGAGTACCATACTGCCCGTACCTTCAAGAAATCTCCCTTCGTTTTCGATAGAGGAAAAATCAACAATATTTTGAATTTCAAAATATTGTCTGATGAGTGTCTCCAAAATATCCTGTCGGCGCTCGGCTCGGCGGTTGGCAGCAAACATCGGGTACAGCACAGTTCGGGCATCGTCGTGAAACGACACCCAATTGTTAGGAAAAATGCTGTCGGGCGTGTGGGGCTTTTCAGTATCTTTTATTACAATCAGATTGACATCCTTGTTTTCCAACTGTTTTCGCATAGCGGAAAATTCTGCCAAAGCTGTGCGTTGAATTTCGCTTTCCACAGACGAATCATTCTGCTGAAAATAATTATTTTCAGCCGTTTCCGCATTGAAACCGAAAGCTACCGGCTCAATCATTAATATTGTAGAAGTATTCTGTTTATTCATTTTCTCTAATCAAAGGTAAAGTAGAACAACGCAGCAGTCCGCCCATTTTTGAAATTTCGCGATACGGAACGCGCTCGACGGTCATTCCCCACTCGTTTTCAAGGTGTGCATTGAGCCGCGTAAAGTTTCGCTCCGATACCACCACTTCGGACGAAATGGAAAATACGTTGGTGTTCATATAATACATTTCTTTCTGCGTAATGTGGAACAGATTTTCCATGCCAAAAATATCGACAATCGTTTGATAATCTTCTTCGTTAATAAATCCGTTTTTGTAAATCAATGCTTTATCGCGTCCGACAGGCATAAACGTACAATCCAGATGCAACACGCCAGCATGCGGATTAACATCATGTTTTTTCAGTTCGAGCGGAATGAACGTTTTCTCGGGAAAAAGCTCTTTCAAAAAATTGAACGCGTATTGATTGGTACGTGCCGTTTTGAAATTCGGATAATCGGGCGCGGTGTACAGCCCGACGAAAACTATGTCGTTGTACAGCACCACATCGCCGCCTTCCACGTGCGCCTTATCGGGCAAACTGTAAATTCTATTGTTTGCAATCAAGTCATAAACAACTTTGTAGGCTTCTTTTTCATTGTTGCGGTCGGGAATAATGTTGGAATTAATGATTTTATCATCAATCACAAACGCCACATCGCGGGCAAAAACCAGATTGCAGTTTTCGAGCCTCCGAGGGCGGAAAACCTGCACATTATATTTAAGCAAAATCCGCTCGAGAGCCGATATTTCACGACTAACTTCTTCTTCGCGCGGATAAGTTCCGTTAAGTACGGTTTCGTAGGACTTCGCATCATAAACCTGTTCCAAAGTCGGTACAATTAAAGCCGACTGCCCCAATACAACAGCCCGGAGTAGAGAAGTTTCGTTTGTTACATATAAATTCATAAAATATACATTTTATGGACAAAAGTAATTTTTTATTCCAGGATTCAAAAATTTTAGATTTTTATTACCCGTATTCCCGACAGCCATGCCAATTTTTCGATTTTGTCGGCGATGTGTCCTGTGCCTACGGCGCAATGGTGCGAAGGTCCGGCTTTCGACCATTTGTCGATAAAATTGCGCGCTCCGCAAGAGAAACGGTAACGGCTATTTGTATTGCCGATTTGCAATATTTCACCCGGAACAGATTCGCCTTCGGCAACGAGAAAATAGACGCCGTCGTTGTCCTCGCAAACGGAGAGAAGCGTTATATCGCCATGTTTTACAGTCATTTGAATGGAAAGCCCTTTGCCCGGCTTACCATGGTAAACCGGTAGCGGAACGAGTTTCACGCGCCCTTCGGCAATGGCGAAATGCGCCGGTCCGTCATGTCCCAAAAGAACAACGTCGTCGTTGAAATCCATGGCGTAAAATTCCGAAAACGAGCCTCCCGCGCCAAATTCAGACATAATTTTCATTGCCTGTACATTTTTCACTTCACATTCGCCCGCTATCGGAATGTTTTTACCTGTGAGCAAGGTATTTCCGGCAATTACGGAAGTAACGATATTTTCGTAATCGTTGCCCGCGCTACCTTCATAATAATAAGCAAGCGAGCCAAGCCTGTGGTTTTCGGTAAGCTTATCAAGCGCAACGGAAGTGCGGGCGGCGCGTTCAATTTCATCATCGGAACACTCGGGGACGACTTCAAATTCCGTGCGGAATTCTGCGATTTTTGCCTGAACTTCTGCATTTGTCGCCTCGTCACGGTACTTTTTCAGTTCGCACATTTCGAGCATTTCAATGTGCGTACCAAAAACGCCCGACTGCTTTGTTATGTCGGTGTAAACGTCCACCATGCCTCCGTAATAATTCCCTAAAATGCCCAGGCGGTTGTTTTTCATCGCATTGCGCGCGCGGGCGGCTTCTGTCCAATGTTCGATTTCGCGCCACACATAATCTTCTTTCAAATAGCCGCTCACGATTTCAAACCGGAAACCGGTGCGGCGGAAAACGCTTGCAATTTCGGGAACGGAACATGCCTGACAGTGCGCCAGCCAAACGCCGGTCATTTTGCCTTTGTCGCCCAACGAATTGATATAATTGTAGTCAATCGCCGGAACGGGCTGCACATTGAGGATAATAAGCGGACAGTTGATTCGTTGCACCACAGGCAAAAC
>JAISXQ010000078.1 GCA_031270425.1 Prevotellaceae bacterium
CTCCGACGGCTAAATCCCCGCCTGTGCGTATAAGTCCCTGATTAATAACAATGACGATAAGGGAAGCGGCGGCGTTCATCATAAAAGGCGACAAGCCGATGGAAAGCGTATCGACGACAATCCGCTTTTTCAGTTTGAAAGCTTCCCGCCTGAAATGGATAAAATTCTTTTTGTCTTTAAAAAAACTCAATTGCCATATAAGCATCGCGGCTTGCGAAATAACCGTAGCCAGCGCGCTTCCCCTGATTCCCCATTCGAATACAAAAATAAACAGCGGATTAAGCGCCACATTGATAGCAACCGTAAAAATAGTGGCGTACATGGCTTTCTGCGGATGTCCCGCCGAACGCAGTATCGCGTTCAATCCCATATACATGTGGGTAATTATATTGCCCAGAAGGATAATCTGCATAAAATCGCGGGCATAAGGCAAGGTCGTTTCGCTTGCTCCGAAAAAAAGCAGGATGGGATTAAGGAAAAGCAGGGAAATTACCGAAAACGAAATGCCTATGATGATATTCAGCGTTATGACATTCCCCAAAATACTGTTTGCCGTTTCGTAATCCTTCTGTCCCATGCGGATAGAGAGCAGGGTTGACGCTCCCGCTCCTACCAGAGAGCCGAAAGCCGCCGACAGGTTCATAAAAGGAAAGGTAATCGCCAAGCCCGAAATTGCCAGAGATCCGACGCCGTGCCCGATAAAAACACTGTCGGTAATATGATAGAGCGATGAAGCGGTCATCGCTATTATAGCCGGCATGGCATATTGAAAAAGTAATTTTCCTGTTTTTTCACTGCCCAATTCCGTTGGCTTCTTCGTTCCGTTCATCGGTTCTCCTTCTTTAATATCAAACGTGCAAAAGTACTAAAAAAGGGTCAGAATACTATTTTCGAAACAGTAATTTTGCTTCTTACCCTACGATTTCTTACCGTTTTTCCTTATCTTTGCATACTTTTTAAAACACTACCAAAATATATAAACAAAAAAGGCGTATCTTTGTTCTTTTAAAATAAATGGTAAAAATAACGGATATGAAAAATAACGAATTTCGCGATTTTGCTACAAAACATCTGCGCATGAATGGACTTGCGTTGGACAGCTATACGTCAATCACCGGCAATTATATTTCTCCTTCCATTTTGGAAGAGCGCCAGTTGAACGTAACGCAAATGGACGTGTTTTCGCGCCTGATGATGGACCGCATCATTTTTCTCGGAACGCAAATCGACGATTATACGGCGAATGTAGTTCAAGCCCAGTTGTTGTTTTTGGATTCGTCCGACCCGGGCAAAGATATTTCCATCTACATCAACTCCCCCGGCGGTTCGGTACACGCCGGACTGGGAATTTACGACACGATACAGATTATTTCGTCCAACGTGGCGACCATTTGTACCGGAATGGCGGCTTCCATGGCGGCTGTGCTGCTTGTTGCCGGACAAAAAGGGAAACGTTCGGCGTTGAAACATTCGCGCGTGATGATACACCAGCCGATGGGCGGCGCGCAAGGGCAGGCTTCGGATATGGAAATTACCGTCCGCGAAATACAAAAACTGAAAAAAGAACTTTACACCATTATTGCCGACCATTCGGGACAGCCTTTCGACAAGGTGCAAGCCGACTCCGACCGCGATTACTGGATGACTTCCGCCGAAGCCCTGGAATACGGAATGATAGATAAAATAATGATTAATGAGAAAAAACAGCCGTAAGAAGCAAGCGGTAAGCGGCAAAACTTACCGCTTACTGCTTACCGCTTATTACTGATTTTATGGCAAGAAAATTGAGATATTGCAATTTTTGCGGACGTGCGGAGTCGCAAACCGGCTTTTTGATTACTGGCATGGACGGAGCGCAGATTTGCAACGAATGCGTGCTTCAAGCCGCCGAGATTGTAAAAGAAAATACGAAATCCGCATCCAAACTGCCGAAACTCCACAAAGAAGAAATTCCCAAGCCCGTCGAAATTAAAAAGTATCTGGACGAATACGTTATCGGGCAGGACGAAGCCAAGAAGTTCCTTTCGGTAGCCGTTTACAACCACTACAAACGCCTGATACAGGAACGCTCCGGCGATGATGTGGAGATTGAAAAATCGAATATCATCATGGTAGGTTATACCGGAACCGGCAAAACCTTATTGGCGAGAACTATTGCTAAAAAACTCCACGTTCCTTTTACCATTGTCGACGCCACGGTGCTTACCGAAGCCGGATACGTGGGCGAGGACATTGAAAGCATCCTGACGCGCCTGCTGCAAGTTGCCAACTACGACGTTCCGGCGGCTGAACGCGGCATCGTTTTTATCGACGAGATAGACAAGATAGCCCGCAAGAGCGACAATCCGAGCATTACGCGCGACGTAAGCGGCGAAGGCGTACAGCAAGGACTGTTGAAACTGCTCGAAGGTTCGGTGGTAAACGTGCCGCCTCAGGGCGGGCGCAAGCATCCCGACCAAAAAATGATTGCCGTAAATACGCAAAACATTCTGTTTATCTGCGGAGGCGCTTTCGACGGTATCGAAAAGAAAATCGCCTCGCGCCTCAATACCCGCGTGG
>JAISXQ010000164.1 GCA_031270425.1 Prevotellaceae bacterium
AGCAGTTTATAGTTTACAGTTTATAGTAAGCAAGCAGTTTATAGTTTTGTAGTACAGTAAGCGTGAATCCCGATAGCTATCGGGAGAAATCTTGAATTTTGAAATCTTGAAATTAGAAATTTTGAAATTAGAAATTTTGAAACAATTCATCGCCCCACTTCCTAAAAGTCCCCCAAGGGGGAGTTAGGGGGCTTTTTTCTTTTTAAACATTATGAAAATAAAACAATTATCGGTTTTCATAGAAAACAAAACCGGACGCATCAACGAAGTGGTGCATGTATTGGGCGACAACGGTATTAACATGACGGCTTTCAGTCTTGCCGAAAATATTGATTTCGGCATATTGCGCCTGATTGTGTCCGACGTCGATAAAGCTGTTGCGGTATTGAAAGAAGCCAAATTCGGCGTAAATATTACCGATGTTATTTGTCTTTCGTGTCCGAATAAGCCGGGTTCGCTTTCGGCTATTATGGGACATTTGGCAAAGGAAAATCTGTTTATCGAATATATGTACGCTTTTTCGCAGGGCGATACGGCTAATGTGGTTATTAAACCGAACGATATTGATAAATGTATTGCCGTGTTAGGCGCTTGTAATTGCAATATATTGAAATTGTAGAAACTCCAAGGGGCTGTCTCAAAAGTGTTTTTTTGAAACAGCTTCCTTCTTTGATAGAACTTAATTTTTATGTTATTTTTTAAACTTAATTTTATGATGAACCTTACTAAATTTACATCCTCGAAAGTCCCCAAAGGGGGATTCAGGGGGCTTTTTATTCTTACTGTTATGACGTCAGCCTGTAATTCCCAACCGTCAAAAATCGCCTGTCCCGAAACCGCAAAAGAAGATGTTGTACATTCTTACTTTGGAGTCGATGTGCCCGAACCTTACGCTTGGCTCGAAAACGATACTTCGGCGGCTACCGAAGCTTGGGTGAAAGCGCAAAACGAAGTTACTTTTGCGTATTTGGAAAAAATTCCTTTCCGCGAAAAGTTGAGAAAACGCTTGACCGATTTGACAAATTATCCGAAATACGGTTCGCCCTTTAAAAAGAAAGGCGTGTATTATTTCTTTAAAAACAATGGCTTGCAAAACCAAAGCGTGCTGTACCGGCAGGCGAGTTTGGATGCGGAACCCGAAATTTTGCTCGACCCGAATACCTTGTCCGACGATGGCACGGTGGCATTATCGCGCATTTCTTTTTCAAACGACGGCAAGTATCTCGCCTATTCCATTGCGCGAAGCGGTTCGGATTGGAACGAAATTTTTGTCGTGGATCTCGCGACAACAAAGTTATTGCCCGACCAAATCAAATGGGTGAAATTCTCCGGTATTTCGTGGCAGGGAAGCGGATTTTATTACAGCGCCTATGATGCGCCCGCGACAGGAAAAGAATTTTCCAACAAAAACGAATATCACAAAATTTACTATCATACCGTTGGACAAGAGCAACATAGGGATAAACTGATTTACGAAAACAAAAAACATCCCTTGCGCAACTGTGGAGCTTCCGTTACCGACGACGAAAAATTTATGTTCGTTTACGAAACGGAATCAACTTCGGGAAACAGTTTATATTTAAAAGATTTATCGAAGAAAAACGCCGCTCTGCTTCGGTTGGTCGGCGATTTTGAAAACGATTATTCTGTTACAGGTCATTACAAGGGAAAATTGTATGTGGTAACGAATTGGAAGGCTCCCAAGCAACGCCTGATGGAAATAGATCCGGCAAAACCTGCACGCGAAAATTGGGTTGAAATCATTCCCGAAACCGCGAACGTATTGGAAGACGCCGCTATTATCGGCGGTCGCCTTGCGCTTACTTATATGAAAGACGCGACCGACCACGCTTACGTTTACGATATGAAAGGAAGTCAACTTTACGAAATCGAACTGCCTGCCTTGGGCTCCATCGGAGGATTCAGCGGTAATAAAGACGACAACGAAGCTTTTTATGTGTTTACGTCCTACACCTTTCCGCCGACTATTTACCGTTTTGATGTTGCCGGAAATAAATCGGAAGTTTTCCGCAAAACGGAAGTCAGCTTCAATCCCGAAGATTATACGAGCGAACAGGTTTTCTATACAAGCAAGGACGGAACAAAGATTCCCATGTCGCTTACTTACAAAAAAGGCTTGAAGCGTAACGGAAAAAATCCGACCATGCTGTATGGCTACGGTGGTTTTAACATCAGCCTCACTCCGGGATTTAGCGTTGGGCGTATTCCTTTTATCGAAAACGGCGGCGTTTACGCTATCGCTAATATTCGCGGCGGCGGCGAGTATGGCGAGGAATGGCACAAAGCCGGTACGAAACTTCAAAAACAGAACGTGTTCGACGATTTTATAGCGGCAGCCGAATACCTGATTGCGGAAAAGTTCACTTCTTCTGAAAAATTAGCGATCAATGGCGGCTCGAACGGCGGATTGCTCATCGGCGCCTGCATGACGCAGCGTCCCGATTTGTTTGCCGTAGCCGTTCCCGAAGTGGGCGTGCTGGATATGCTTCGTTATCACCTGTTTACTATCGGATGGGCGTGGGCGACCGATTACGGAACGAGCGACGAAAGCGAAGAAATGTTCAACTATCTGAAAACTTATTCTCCTCTACACAACTTGAAAGAAGGAAGAAAATATCCGGCAACCTTGGTAACCACCGCCGACCACGACGACCGCGTGGTTCCGGCGCACTCGTTCAAATTTGCCGCAGCCTTGCAAGCCGCAAACGACGGAACGAATCCGGCATTAATCCGCATCGACTCCAAAGCCGGTCACGGAGCCGGACGACCGATAGGAAAAATCATCGACGCGCAAACGGACGTGTGGAGCTTTGTGATGTGGAATTTGGGAGTGAAATATAAGTAAGAGTTTGCATATCAGCGTGGAGTAGTCTGAACCGTGATGTTAGCAAGATTTTCAGGATTATCAAGATTAAAGGCTGTTTAAATTTTTGTGAAATTAATTATAATGAGTTGACAAGTTGACTTCGGTAACAATCGGTAATTCAGTAGAGAGGATTTTAGCGAGTGCTTTTCTCGGTAGTGGTCTGACAGAAGTAATCATTCCTAATTCAGTAGATACGATTGGAGAGAGGGCTTTTTA
>JAISXQ010000105.1 GCA_031270425.1 Prevotellaceae bacterium
CGTTCAGTCCGAACATAATGTTATAGGATTTGTCCTGATAGCGGTAGTTGAGTTCGATGTTTTCGCGGTAAAACATATTTTCCATACTGTTGCTGTATTCTTCATTGAGATTGGTATATGCCGCTCCATCGTAGCCGTACTGCATTTTTTCGCTCGAAGTTTTGCTGTAACTTACCGAAGCCGCCGCTTCGAGCATATTTTTGGCATTCCACAGCGGTTCCACCCACGAAAGGCGGGTGCGGGCGTTAAAGTTGTTCGAGGCGTTGTCGGTATATTGATTGAGAGTGAGAGTATCAACAAGGTTTCCGGACGTGTATTTGTTCGAGATGTTCCACGAATTGCTGTTGCTCTCCGAAAAACCGGTATTGACATTTACCGTAAACGACCGCCCTTTTTTCGTCGCCGACTTACGGTTGTAAATCACGTTCAACCCGCCCGAAACAGAAAAATTGTCGCCCCAATTATGCGAATCGCCCCACGAAGTGCTGTCGGCGTCAGCCCACAAGACGGAGTCGGACGCAGTTTTGTAGAGGTAATCGCGCCGGCTGTCGGAAGCGCCACTGTTGTAGTTGAAATTCGGTTGGAAAATAATGGTATTCAACGTATCAATCGTCCATTCGGCTTCAAAGCGCACATTGGCGTCGAAACTGTTATTCACCGAATTGTTGTTCGATTTGTTGAAAATAGTAGTGTCGCCTTTGGCGTATTCTTCGCGGTAGGTGTCCGAAATATTTACATTGTTCGAGTGGTTGCCGGTAAAATCGCCGCCTACTTTCAGCTTCGGGTTTACAATCGTATTGTTATTGATGCCGATGTTTTGCGTATTGGTAACCCCGGAACCGCCGCCCCAGCCGCCGCGTCCGCGCCTGCCCCGCGACTGGTTGATGTTGTTCGCGCCGGCGTTGACGGTTGTTTGCGCGTCGCCGTTCATAATGTTTACCGAAACGCTTGCTTCGTAGCGACCGTCGTCGGGCGTCGAAAACTCATGCCCTTTGTCGAAAACTTCCATGTCCGCGCCCGCGCCCGCGCCTGCATTTCCGAAAACGCCTTTGCGGCGGTTGGGCTTTGTGGTCAGGTTGATGATTCGTTCGGTGTCGCCGTCTTCAAAACCGGTAAGCAGCGCCATATCCGACTTTTGTTCCAACACCTGGATTTTATCAATCATGTCGGCGGGCAGGTTTTTTACCGCCTGTTCCGTATCGCCGGAAAAGAATTTCTTTCCGTCGACGCGGATGTTTTTTATTTCTTCGCCGTTTACGGTTATTTTTCCGTCGCTGTCTACTTCCACACCGGGGAGTTTTTTAAGCAAATCTTCCACCGCGGCATTTTCCTGGGTTTTGTATGCCGTGGCATTGTATTCGAGCGTGTCGCCTTTTACCGTCATCTGAACCGCCGTGCCGCGCACTTCCACTTCTTTCAGCAACTGTGCGTTTTCGGACATCTGTATGTTTTTTAAAATCACATTCCTGTTTTTTACCGGAACATTTTGCGTGTGCTGATTGTATCCGAGAAAACTCACGGTAAGAATATAATCGCCCGGAGCAATCCTGCTCAACGTAAAATATCCTTTTGCGTCGGTTTGCGCCGCCTGTACAAAACTTGAATCGGAGGCATTCAGCAAGCGTACGTTGGCAACTTCGATAGCCTCGCCGTTTTTTTCGTCGAAAACGTTGGATTGAATACTGTAATGTTGGGAGAAAGCGGAAATTCCGTAAAATAAGAAGGTAAAAACACTTAAAATTAATCGATTCATATTGCAGCTAAATAGTTCTTTTTTCCTTTTGGCTCGTTCTTTGACTTGGCAAGAGTCAAAAAGTTTAAACGTGATTTATGAAATAATTATTGTTTGTTTTTATTAGAATGGATTAACTTTTTTGTTTTTTACTTCAACAGTTCGTTATAAAATCAATTAAACCTCTCATTTTTTATATACAATCACTAAGTACATGACAAAAACAAATAATTCTTTTTAACCACAATAGACACAATAGGACACAATAGATTATTGAAACAAAACCGCAAAGAAAAGAAGAAACGCAAAGAAAAAGGGATAAACCACATCAGCACATCAACTTTCTTTTTTCTTTGCGTTTCTTCTTTTCTTTGCGGTTTTAATTTAAAATAAAGCGGGAAAGTTGGGATAAATCAAGTATTCTGCACAAATATTATGTTTTTGTGCATGTTGTTGCGATAAGTTTATTATCTTTGTCCCTTTCAATTGCGATAACAGACTTAAACAACACATAAAACAGCTATTTGAAATATGATGTTTTTAAACAGAAAAATAGAACCAAATCCGTTAACGCTTCAAGCAACGCTCGATTACTCATTGGCAAATTTTGCCGGTCGTCCCTGTGTTTCATTTGTCGATGGAAAGCCTCTCACTTATGCCCAGTTCGGCGAAAAAATACAGGTGTTGTCGGCTATGCTGTATTCCTTAGGGCTGAAAAAAGGAGACCGGATCGCTCTTTTGAGCCACAACATGCCTAATTGGGTAATTTCCTATTTTACAGTAGTGTCGAATGGTTTTATTGTAGTCCCGATATTGCCCGATTTTTCGCGCGATGAAGTTGAATCGGTTTTAACCCACTCCGAAGCAAAAGCCCTATTTATCAGCGAAAGACTGTATAACCGCATCGAGGGATTGGAATTGCCCTGTCTTTCGTCCGTTATCATGACGGATTCCCTGACGCTGAAAAAGGGAGGCATTTCTCCCGAAGTCAGTGTGGCGGAATATGAAAGACCTGTCGTAGAAGAAAACGATTTGGCAGCTATCATTTATACATCGGGTACGACCGGACGTTCGAAAGGCGTAATGCTTACGCATAAAAACCTGACTTGGAGCGCGACGCAATCCTTTACCATGCAGGAAATACATTCTTCGGACACTTTCCTTTCTTTCCTGCCGCTGTCGCATACCTACGAAAACACGATAGGCATGATTTATCCGCTTATGTACGGAGCCTCGGTTTATTATCTGGAAAAACCGCCCACAGCGGCAGCTCTACTGCCTGCCATGGCAAAAATAAAGCCTACTTTAATGCTTTCGGTGCCGCTGATTATGGAGAAACTTTACAAAAATCAGGTGCAAAGCAAGTTTATGAAGACGGAGTTTACCCGCTTTGTTTACAAAAATCCCTTGTTCCGTGTTATTATCCACCGTATTGCGGGCAAAAAGTTGAAAGCTTCTTTTGGCGGAAACCTGAAATTTTTCGGTATAGGCGGTGCAAAACTCGATTCGCGCGTGGAGCGTTTTCTGAAAGAAGCAAAATTTCCTTACGCCATCGGTTATGGTTTGACCGAAACATCGCCGTTGCTGGCAGGGACAAAGGTAAAAGAAACGCTGTTGCAATCGACCGGATTTGCTTTGCAGGGCGTAGAGTTGCGGATTAACAATCCCGACAAACGGGGCGTGGGAGAGATTTGGGCGAAAGGACCCAATGTG
Organism: Prevotellaceae bacterium; assembly: GCA_031270425.1. GTDB lineage: Bacteria > Bacteroidota > Bacteroidia > Bacteroidales > Paludibacteraceae > H1. The sequence continues at coordinate 3,446 of JAISXQ010000105.1, forward strand.
ATGAAGGGATATTATAAAAACCCGGAAGCTACGGATGAAGTCCTGACCGGAGACGGATGGTTCAAAACGGGCGATTTGGGTCGTTTCGGTCCGCGCAAGCGGCTGTTTATCAAGGGACGGATGAAAAATACCATTGTAGGCGCAAGCGGCGAAAATATTTATCCCGAAGACATCGAATCCGTTATCGACAACGCGCAGCACGTAATCGAATCCTTGGTTGTGGAAGAGGGCGGTTTCCTGGTAGCCAAAGTATTGTTCGACTTGGAGTCGCTGGAAAAAAACCTGGAAAATCTGAAACTGAACATCGACGACCGCAAGGAACGGATGCAGCAGTGGATGCAGAACTTTACCCGCGAGTTGAACGGAAAATTGAACCGCGTATCGCAAATAAAGCGCGTGGATGTGATGGATGAGCCTTTCGAAAAAACCGCCTCGCAAAAAATCAAACGCTTCCTTTATACGAAACCGCAGGAAATTATGAATAAAAGGAAGAAAAAAACGGCTGAAAAGAAGTGAGAATTTTTGACAGATACTTAGAATCCTCTTTTATTTTTCAAGTAACTACGCGCTTACAGCATCGGGCTGAACAGCCTTACAAAAGATTCCTTCAATTTTTGTAATTTTTTGTGCTTGTTCCACTCTTCGAGGGTTAACTCTTCGCATTGCTGCATGTCTTTCAGGAATAGCTCTTTCAGTTTTCCGGCGGTGGCTCGTTCATAAATAAAAACATTCGCCTCGAAGTTTTGCGTGTAGCTTCGTTCGTCCATATTGCAGGAGCCGATTATGGAAATAAAATCATCGACAACAATCGCTTTGCTGTGCAAAAATCCTCCTGTGTAACGGAATACGCGCACTCCGGCTTCCATTACTTCTCCCAGGTAGCTCATCGTCCCGATTTGGGTAAACCGCGTGTCGGAATCTTTCGGTACCATAAGGCGAACGTCTATTCCACTCAGAGCCGCTATCTGCACGCAGTTCAATATAACTTCCGTAGGTATAAAATAAGGCGTTTGTATGTAAACGTATTTATCGGCGGTCATAATGGCTGAGGCTATCCCCTGCATAATAGCCGCCCAGTCGGTGTCGGGACCGCTCGCAACGGTTTGGATAATGTTCGTTTCGTGTTTTTGAGGTTTGGGAAAATACTTGACGTCCGTTACAAGTTTTGTATCCACAAAATGCCAGTCGATAAGGAAAAGCATCTGCAATCCGTGTACGGCTGCGCCTTCCACGCGAATAAAGGTATCGCGCCATTTACCCAGCGAATCCCCGTAAATATAACGGTCGGCTATGTTCAACCCTCCGGTAAAACCGGTCTTTCCGTCGATGATAAGGATTTTACGATGGTTCCTGTGATTGATTTTGCTGCGGAAAATCCCCATTCCCAGCGGAATAAAAGGATGAACATAAACTCCGGCTTCCTTCAACGTTTTTATGTATTTCTTTTTGTAAACAAACTGGAAACTTCCCCAATAATCGTATATCATCCGCACGCGAACGCCTTCTTTCGATTTTTTAATAAGAAGTTCCCTGAACAGGTTCGATATGTTGTCGTCTCTCACAATGAAGAAATCCACATGAATATGGTCTTTCGCGCCGTTGATGGCTTCGAACATCGCTTCAAACGAAACTTCGCCGTCGGAATAAACATCTATTTTGCTGTTCGCATAAGTCGCCGCGTTATTGTTGTTGTACAGTAACTTTATCAGGCTCAGGTGGTCGGCGTCGATGTTGGAGCCTTCGAGTTCTTTGATGTCGAAGGAAGCCACAGGACGGTGCGTCAGTTTGCTGACCGCATTTTTCGAGAATATCTTGTTTTTCCGGTAATTACGCCCGATGCCCAAGTAGAGGATAAGCCCCAGAACAGGAATAAAAACAAGAACCAGAAGCCATGTGAAAGACCGCACAGGATTTCTGTTTTCCAGCAAAATAACCAGAATCGTACTCACTATGGTATAAATATAAAGAGCTAAAATAATAAAAGTAACAACCTGCGACATATATGGTTAATTCGTTAATCCGGACTATAAACTATAAACTATGTCATGTCCTAAAAAAAGTGGACACATTTGATTGATTAAAAAATTGATTTTATATTTATACTATTTTATTCTTATTTTGTTTTGAAGAATTTGTAAACGCTCCATTAATTTCTC
>JAISXQ010000095.1 GCA_031270425.1 Prevotellaceae bacterium
ATGTCGCCGGTGTGCAGCCAACCGTCTTTGTCGATAACTTCGGCTGTGAGTACGGGGTCTTTGTAGTAACCCATCATCACGTTGTGCCCCCGGCATATAATTTCGTCCTGCGCTCCCAATTTTACTTCAACGCCGGGAAGCGGCGGTCCCACCGTACCGAATTTCCGCCCGTGCTTGCCGCGCTGGCTTACGGCGATAACCGGAGAGCTTTCGCTCAATCCGTAGCCTTCAAAAACCGGCATCCCGATGGCTGAAAAGAAGGACGCAATATGCGACTGTATCGCCGAACCGCCCGAAACGACAATGTCGAAATTGCCGCCGATAGCCGCACGCCATTTCGAGTATATCAGTTTATCTGCCAGTTTGTGTTGCTGTTTGTACCACAGGCTCATACCTTCAAGCTGATATTTTGTGGCAAGGTTGAAAGCCCAGTAATAAAGCGTTCTTTGTATGAACGGAAGCGTTTTACCCGTCAGGAATAATTTATCATAAATTTTTTCGAGCAGACGGGGTACGCAGGTCATCATGGTCGGATTTACTTCCTTAATGTTTTCGGCAATAGTGGCTAAGCTTTCGGCGTAATACACCGACATTCCCAAGTACTGATACAGGTAAACCAGCATCCGTTCGTAGGCATGGCATAAAGGGAGGAAACTGAGCGCGGTTTTATTCCATTTTGCAGGCGTCGTCGCAACGTTCTTAAAGTTGTTGACAATGTTGCTATGCGAAAGCATTACGCCTTTCGGGTTTCCGGTGGTTCCCGAAGTATAGATGATGCTTGCCAGGTCGCTTTCTTTTATCGCAGCTTTCAGTTTTTGGAGTTTTCCGGGTTGCTGATTTTGCCTTCCCAGTTCAATAATATCGTTCAGCGTTTTATACTCGTCGTCCTGAGCAAAAAAAGTATAAATGTGCGACAGGGACTTTATTTCCGAAAAAACCGGTTTCAGCTTATGACTCAATCCTTTTCCGTCGAAAACAATTATATTCATTTCGGCATGGTTCAAAATGTGCCGGTAGTCCTGCTTGCTGATGGTGGGGTAAATCGGGATGGAAACAGCTCCAATCTGCATTGCGGCAAAGTCCAGCATGTTCCATTCGGGGCAGTTTCCGCTGACGATGCCAACCTTGTCGCCGGGTTTAATTCCCAATTTCAACATACCGTAACTGATGTTATTGGTCAGTTCTACATATTCCTGTATGCTGAATTTCTTCCATACTCCGTTTCGTTTACAAGCCAGGGCGGCGTCTTGACCGGGGTAGTTTTCGAGATAATTGTCCAGAAGGTCGAAAAGACGTTTTACTTCCATAATCAATTTAATTTATAAGTTTATTTGTCTGTTTGTTTCCAATAAAAACGGCTTACAAATATAATATTATTTTTTTTAGTACATGACAACAACTATTTTTTTAAACATAAACACATAGAAAACAATAGTTTTGTTTCAGTTTATAGTTTACAGTTTATAGTTGAGTTTATAGTTTACAGTTTATAGTTACAATCACATTTTTTTGTTTAGAAAAGACCACATAGCCGTCCATGTCTTCGACATGAACTAAAAAGATAAAAGTACTATTGTTAAGTTAACTATGTTGTAGCTGAATTATTTTTCAATTGCTTGATATGTAACAGACAAAGACTATAAACTATAAACTGTAAACTGTAAACTATGTGTCAGGTTTTTAGTTGTTTTTTGTCATGTCCTAAGATTAATTTTATAAAAAACAGAATGAAGCCCTCAAAACTCCGGCGCGGTTCTATGCCGCGTTTATAAAAAACAGGCGGTAACAATTTGCTACCGCCTGTTTTAAGTGAATCAACCGCTTTTTGTGAAGCAATTGTTTTTTTATTATTCCGATACTACTTCAAAAGCAATTTCGAGGGCTATTTCTTTATGAAGTTTCAACGTAGCCTTATATTGTCCTACTTCTTTTACCGGTTCTTTCAACACGATTACCCGTCTGTCAACCGTATATCCGGCTTTGTCGAGAGCATCCGCAATTTGAATCGGACCAACGGCTCCGAAAATTTTTCCGGTAGTACTTGTCTTTGCTCCAACGGTCAACGCGATGTTTTTCAGCTTTTCTGCCAGCTCAATAGCCTCGTTTTTGATGCGTTCCAGTTTGTGGGCGCGTTGTCTGTTGTCTTCCGCCAGCATTTTTTTTGCCGACTCGGTCGCTAAAACAGCTTTTTTCGTCGGGATAAGAAAATTGCGTCCGTATCCGTCTTTTACTTTTACGATGTCGCCCTTGTAACCCAGGTTGATAACATCTTCTTTCAATATGATTTCCATTCTATTGTCCTCCTTTTTTTTATTTCAACATATCGGTTACGTAAGGAAGCAATGCCAGATGGCGCGCTCTTTTTACTGCTTGGGCTACTTTGCGTTGGTATTTCAACGAAGTACCCGTAAGACGGCGGGGAAGGATTTTCCCTTGCTCGTTCAAGAATTTCTTCAAAAATTCGGGGTCTTTATAATCAATATATTTAATTCCGCTTTTTTTGAAACGGCAATATTTTTTCTTTTTCACATCCACTGTGGGAGGAGTCAAATATCTAATATCTTCGTGTGCTGCCATGTTTTAATTCTCCTTTACTGTTTCTTTTGATTTGTTTTTTCTTTTTTCAGCGTATTCGTAAGCGTATTTATCCAAACGGAAAGTCAGGAAACGAATTACGCGTTCGTCGCGGCGGAACTGTGTTTCCAGCGTAGCGACAACCGAAGGTTCTGCATCGAACTGAAACAGGGAATAAAAACCTGTGGACTTTTTGAGAATAGGGTAAGCTAATTTGCGTAAACCCCAGTTCTCCTCATTGGTAATGTTCGCGCCGTTTTCTGTTAAAACGGACTTGAACTTCTCTACCGCTTCCTTCATCTGTACGTCAGATAAAACGGGAGTTAAAATGAAAACGGTTTCATAATGATTCAACATACTGTTTTTTACTTTTTAAGTTTAAACTTATTTTTTATTTTTGAAAAGAGGCGCAAAGATACAAATAATTATTTGATTTACAAGTGCGCGTTGTAATTTTCTTTTTTTAATTTCTTAAAACTACCCGCAAAGCGGTTTAAAGAATTTACAATCCTTCTTTCCCCTCGCTCCAATACGGTTCCGATTTTATTTGTTTTGCTGCAACTCCCTTTGAGAGTAGAAAATTTTTCATAGCCCGAATGGACTTAACCCGTCCGGTAAGGTAGAAAAACATATCGTTGGCGGAATGATTGATACGGATTTTAACCTGTTATTTATCTGTGCAAATCCGTTTTATCCGTTTTATCCGTGTGCTTTTGACACATCTTATTTTACATCAAATATTGTTCGCTGATGGATTTATGGCATTGCACCCGCTGTATGGTATCGGCAAACATATCGGCAATGGACAGTATTCTTACTTTCGAGCAGAGCGACCCGTCGAAAGGAATAGAGTCGGTGAAAGCGATTTCTTCCAATGCCGAATTCATGATGTTTTCGATTGCATTGCCCGACATGATTCCGTGCGAAACAATGGCGCGGACACTGCTCGCTCCGTTTTCAATCATCAGGTCGGCGGCTTTACACAACGTTCCTGCCGTATCGACCATATCGTCCGTAATAATCACGTCCTTTCCTTTTACATCGCCGATAATCCGCATTTCGCCGATAACGTTGGCTTTTTCGCGGGTTTTGTAGCAGATTACCATGGGAGCGCCCAGATGTTTGGCATAAGAGCCCGCTCGTTTGGTACCGCCCACGTCCGGCGATGCGATAACTAAATCTTTTAATTTCAGGGATTTTATATATGGAGCGAAAATAGTGGAAGCATAAAGATGATCAACCGGAACATTAAAAAATCCCTGTATCTGGTCGGCGTGCAAGTCCATGGTTATCAAGCGGTCAATGCCGGCAACGCCAAGCATATCGGCAATCAGTTTGGCGGCAATCGATACGCGGGGTTTATCTTTCCTGTCCTGCCGCGCCCAGCCAAAATAAGGAAGAACGGCGATAATTTTGTATGCCGAAGCGCGTTTGGCGGCGTCGATCATCAACAGCAATTCCATTAAATTATCCGAATTGGGGAAAGTCGATTGAACCAGGTAAATGTATTGCCCCCGAATAGATTCTTCGTAAGAAACAGCGAATTCTCCGTCGGAAAAACGCTGAATAATCATATTTCCAAGAGGTGCGCCGATGCTTTGACAAATTTTTTCGGCTAAATTCCGGTTGTTAGTACCGGCAAAAATTTTAAAATCGGAATTAGATGAGGAGGACATAGTAAAAATCTTTATAAGATGGTTCGTGAATTTTTTGCAAAAGTACTAATTTTAATACAAATGTAACACCCAAGTTATATGATTTTTTTATAACTCCGGTTTAGTACATGACAAAAAATACAAAAACCACAATAGACACAAT
>JAISXQ010000120.1 GCA_031270425.1 Prevotellaceae bacterium
GCGTAATAATTTTGCTTTTCCTTAATATGTCGTCTATCTGATCCGTCATCACAGGGTTTTATTGCGAAAAGGAGTACTCGAATCGTTTTACGGAATAGAGTTTTCCGTCCGGATTGTAGTTGTACTGTATTTTCTTCCGTCCGTTTGGGTGGTATTCGTATTTACGGATGCGGTAGAGTTTGTTCCTGTCATTATATATATTTTCGCGGATACACTTGCCTGTCGAATCGTATTCGTAGGTTACGCGCTCTTTCTGACCGTAGATGGCGTACTCGATTTCTTCGATTTTGAAGCCGTTTTCGTCCCAAACCGTCAGGTGATCCATCCATGCCCGTTTTCCTTTTGCATCCGTATTCATTTCTTTTACTACAAGGTTCTGCCTCGCGGCTCTTTTTTCCTCCGCAGTGCGGGGCATTGTTTCCACTCGGGGAAGCTGGTTTTGGGCTGCAACAGGCAAAATATACATTACAGCAAAAATTACCGCTGTTCTAAGGCGTTTCATTATTCTTCGTTATTTGTTTTTCAATGGATTTCTATACGGATGTGTTTACTTCAAAGACTTCCTCTATTTTGTATATTATACCGGTTTCCGTAATCGTTACCGGTTTAATGATAAGGCTCACTGCTTCTGTGGTTTTGTCTTCGGTTTCTACTGCGACCTCGTAGGCGCCGGGGAGAAGTTTTTGGAAGAAGAAGATTCCGTCAACTACCCTTACGTCGTTGAAATAAGCGTCTTCTCCCGCATGTTTGATGTAAGCGCGCATGCCGGTTCCGCGACCTTCGCCTCGATATGAGCCATTGTGGTGGTAGGTGGTATGTACTTCTCCTTTGATTATTGCCGTGCCGTAGGCTTTTCCTGTGTGGATAAAGAGCGTGTCGGTTCTGTTGTAGCCTTTGCCGATTTTAACTTCCTTGTAAACCGCCTCTTTTTTGCCGCTTGCCAACTCGGAATAAGCATATACGATATAATTTCCGGTTCTTAAATAATCGAAGCGGAACAAGCCCTTGTTGTCGGCTTCCACATCGTCGCCGAAGTAAGCGGCTGCGTCGCCTCCGAAAATCAGAAAAACGTCCTCTTTGGCTGCCGGAATGGTATCCGTTCCGAAAGACAGGTTATCGTCGTAATGTATAATATTGTAAACGTAACCCTCCAATGAAGAAGAACCTCCCAATCCCTCGCCCGCATTGCAGGAAGACAGTAACAACAACGCTGCTAAAAGCCATAAACCCAAGTGTATTTTCATGCTGTGGTTTTTTATAAATTGCCGACGAATGTACACATTTGGTCAATTTCTGCAAAAAAACGAATTGATTTTTCCAAAATTTTGCATTTTAGAAGCATTATTTATCGTTATCCAAAATTTAGATAGTATATTTGCTTGCGAAACCAAATCCGGTATAAAAATATACGAATATGGAAAACAACGAATTTGCATTCGATTTTGCGCAATACACCAAACGTAACCTGTTTATAACCGGGAAAGCCGGTACGGGAAAAACTACTTTCCTGCGTCATTTAAAATCTTCGGCGCACAAGCAAATGGCTGTGGTAGCGCCTACGGGGGTCGCCGCCGTCAATGCCGGAGGAACGACCATACATTCCTTCTTCCAGCTGCCTTTCACGCCTTTCATTCCCACAGCCGAGGGGCGCAAAGATTTGATTGCCAAAATAAAAATGCAGGAACACCGCCGCAATGTACTGCGGGAACTGGAATTGCTGGTTATCGACGAAATAAGCATGGTTCGCGCCGATTTGCTCGATTCCATCGATTGCGTGCTGCGGCATTTCCGTTACCGCAACAACGAACTTTTCGGGGGAGTTCAGGTAATTTACATCGGCGATATGTTTCAGCTTTCACCCGTCGCCACCGACGAGGAATGGCGCATGTTGTCCCAGTATTATCCAAGTCCTTACTTTTTTCACAGTCAGGCGGTAGCGCAACAGCCGCCGCTGTATATCGAGTTCGAGAAAATTTACCGTCAGACAAACGCCTCTTTTATCAAGGTGCTGAACGAAATACGCAACGACTGCCTGAGCGCCGAAAGCCTGCGCCTTTTGGAAGAGCGTTACAATCCGCTTTTTATTCCGCCGGTTGACGACAGTTATATTACGCTTACCACGCACAACTACAAAGCCGACCGCATCAACGCTGAGGAATTAGCCAAAATAAACGGTAAAACCTACCGTTTCGAAGCCAAAATAACGGGCGACTATCCCGAAAAAAGTTACCCGACCGAAAAAGAACTGGAACTGAAAATAGGGGCGAAAGTAATGTTCCTGCGCAACGATACGGAGCAGCCTCGCCGGTATTTCAACGGAAAAATCGGCGTAGTAGAAAAAATAGAGGAAAACGCCATCGCCGTCCGCAGCATCGACGACAGGGAATTGATAAAGATAGAGCAAACCGCTTGGGAAAATATCCGTTACAGTTCAAACGCAAAAACACGGCAGATTGAAGAAGAAATGCTGGGCAGTTTCATCCAATATCCGTTGCGGCTGGCTTGGGCTATTACCATCCACAAAAGTCAGGGATTGACCTTCGACAAAGCGGTAATCGACGCGGGCGACGCTTTTGCCGCGGGGCAGGTTTACGTTGCCCTGAGCCGTTGCCGCTCGCTGGAAGGACTGGTATTGCTGAGCAAGATAAATCCGCAAAGCATCCACAACAACCGCCAGATAGTGGAACACGAGCGCAACAAAGTTCCGGTAGATGTGTTGGAAGGCGAACTGGATAACTCGCGCAAGTTCTACCGGAGCCATATATTGCAAACGCTTTTCAATTTCGGCGCCCTGCACGAACAGGCAAAGCAATTGTTGAAAGAGATAAAAACCGTCGAGACTTCCTTCAACGACGAAACGACGCCTTTTTTGGAAAACATCCGCGAACAGCTTCAAAATATTGACGATATTGCCGTAAAATTCCGGCAGCAATTGCAGTCGATATTCAGCGGGAATCCGCTTGACGAGGATTTCCTGCAAAGCCGCGTATCGGCGGCAAACGGCTTTTTCGCCGGTAAAATCGACAACCTGATTGAAACATTGCGCCAATCGCCCGCTTCGACCGACAGCCGGACAAACGCCGCGGTTTACAACACGGGAATCCAAACGCTTTTTTCGGATTTGGCATTGAAAAAACACATAC
>JAISXQ010000140.1 GCA_031270425.1 Prevotellaceae bacterium
CATAAACTTGTCTTATGAATAGATATAGTATATATTTGTCGTCGTAAATTTTTTAAACAGCAATGAAAACATATACCAACGTAAAAGACCTCGGCAACTTGCAGGATGCAGTGAAAGAGGCGCTGGAAGTAAAGAAAAACCGCTACGCTTACAAGCATCTCGGCGAGAATAAAACCCTGTTGATGGTCTTCTTTAATTCGAGCCTGCGCACGCGGCTCAGTACCCAAAAGGCGGGAATGAACCTGGGGATGAACACTTTTGTGCTTGACATCAACCAAGGCGCATGGCAGCTCGAAACCGAGCGCGGCGTAGTGATGGACGGCGACAAACCGGAACATATTCTCGAAGCCATTCCCGTGATGGGCTGCTATTGCGACATAATCGGCGTGCGCGCTTTCGCCAAGTTCGAAAGCAAAGCCTACGATTACGGGGAAACCGTTATCAATCAGTTTATCCGGTATTCGGGCAAGCCGGTTTTCAGCATGGAAGCGGCTACGGGGCATCCTTTGCAGGCTTTTGCCGATTTGATTACGATTGAAGAATATAAGGCGGCAGCCCGTCCGAAGGTGGTGCTTACCTGGGCGCCCCACCCAAAAGCCCTGCCGCAAGCCGTGCCTAATTCCTTTGCCGACTTTATGAACGAGGCGGACGTCGATTTTGTTATCACGCATCCGCATGGTTATGAGTTGGACGGGAAATTCGTTCGCGGCGCACGTGTGGAGTACGACCAGATAAAGGCTTTTGAAGGCGCCGATTTTGTTTATGCCAAAAACTGGGCGGCATACCAAGACCCGAATTACGGTAAAATACTCAGCGACGACCGCTCGTGGACGGTAAGCGGGCGGCAAATGGCGTTAACGAACAATGCCCGCTTTATGCACTGCCTGCCGGTGCGACGCAATATGATTGTTACCGACGAGGTTATCGAAAGTCCCCGGTCGATTGTGATTCCCGAAGCGGCTAACCGCGAAATATCGGCGCAGGTGGTAATAAAGCGGATGTTGGAAAACCTGTAAATAATGCTTGCTTAAAACAAAAAATCGTTCTTCCTATCCCCAATAGTAATTAAAAAAACGGCGAAAAACAGAAAAATATCCCTAAAAATGATGATTGCGTGTTCTTTTTATTGGCTATACTTTTGTATTGATAAAAAAGATATAGGTATTGATAAAGAAAATATCATTTTGTGGAAAAAAAATACTTCCTGATTGTTGTTTTATTATTTTTTAGTTGCTTTTCTATTTTTGCTCATTTACCCAAATCTGTTGTAAGCGATAATGAGAAAACGCTGTCGGAAGTTGTTGTTAACGGCAAAAGCGTGAAAAAGGAAATCGAAACCAAGGGTTTTGCCGTGAATGTTATTGAAACGCAGAAAGTTGCATTGCAATCTGTTCAGACAAATGAACTGCTCGACAGGACGGCGGGAGTGCGCGTAAGGAAAAGCGGCGGGTTAGGCTCGGCAACAAACTACAACCTGAATGGCATGTCGGGTAACTCCGTAAAAATTTTTATTGACGGAATACCCATTTCCACTTATGGATCATCTTTCAGTCTTAACAGCATTCCTCCTTCATTGATTGAACGTATAGAGGTTTACAAAGGCGTTATTCCCGCTTACTTGTCGGACGACGCTTTGGGAGGAGCCATTAATGTAGTCTTAAAAAAGGGAATGCGGAACAATCTTACCGCTTCTGTTTCGTATGGCTCTTTTAATACGCAACAAGCCAATTTCAACGCCTTGTTCAGAGAAAAGAAAACCGGATTTACAGTAAAATCTTCCGGGTTTTACAATTATTCCGACAACGATTATGAAGTGTGGGGAAAATTTGTACGGAATATACTGCCCAACGGAAGATACGATTATGTACGCGCCAAGAGGTTTAACGACGCTTACAGGTCGTTCGGGGGGCAAGTGGAATTTGGTTTTACGGACGTAAAATGGGCTGACCAATTTTACATAGGTTATAACGGCTCCGACGCTTACAACGAGATTCAACACGGTACATACATGTCCATTCCCTATAAAGGAAGAACTTCGGAATCGCAGGCGCATGTATTCAGCCTGAATTACAGAAAGAAAAATTTTATTGCCAGAGGATTGGAATTTACGTTAAACGGAATGCACAGCCGCCGTAAAGAAGTAGTTACGGATACCGTGCCGTGGAACTATAATTGGTATGGAGAAATAAGTTTGGGTTTATACGGCGATCCTATTGTAAGACCCGGCGGCGCGCAGCAGGGAAATCCGGCGCTCAACCATATTGATAGAAATGTAAGCACATTCAGAGCCGGTTTGAATTACGACGTCCATCGTAATCACAGAATTATACTGAATCATATTTTTTATACTATCGACCGTACCCAGCAGGATTTTATGCGTTCGGCGGTAGAAAGGGATTTTGTAGGTACAAGGGATTTGCAAAAAAACATCACATCCTTAGCCTATGAAATGAAGGCTTTTGAAGGCAAACTCACAACCAATTTGTTCGGAAAGTATTATCAGCAGGAAATAGAAAAAATGGATCCTGCGCTGAAAGATAATGTCCGGGTTGAAGAAAGGATGAAAAACAGGAAAGAAGCCCTGGGTTACGGCTTAGCCGCCTCTTATCCTGTCTTTCCGAAAATATTGCTGCTTACATCGGCTGAAAGGGCGGTAAGAATGCCATCCGAAGGAGAAGTATTCGGCAGTCCGGGCGAAAATATCGTGGAAAATATCGCATTGCGCGCCGAGATTAGCAATAACTTAAACGTTGGCGTTAAAGCAGGACCTTTCTTAATAGATAAGCATCGATTTGAACTGTCGTCGTCGGTATTTATACGGGATACAAAAGATAAAATCGTGCAGCGGATTAATCCGAGGCTTAACGACGCCGTGCAAACAGATCCTTATGAAAATCTCGGAAAAACAAAATCCAACGGCTTTGAAGCGGAATTAAATTATGCCTATGGCAGGAACTTGAATATTATGTTGAATGCGTCCAAATTTAATTCCGTTTACAACATCCAATACGACGCCAACGGGCGGGAATATGAATATTACAACAAACAATTGCCGAACGAGCCTTTTTTTACCGTCAACGGAACGGTTCAATACGCATTACACAATCTTATACAAAAACAATCCATTATAAATCTGTTCTATAATTGCGGATTTGTCGAAAGTTTTAATACAACTTGGTTGGAATTGGACGATTTTAAAGTGCCCCGCCAGTTTATTCAGGATGTGGGTGTAAGTTATCTTTTCCCGGACAAAAAGTTCGTTGTCAGTTTTGACGCCAAAAACATTTTTGACCGGCAAGCCTACGACAACTTTGCTGTACAAAAACCGGGGAGAGCTTTTTATCTAAAATTAAATTATATTATTAACAGTTTTTAAAACAAAACACGTATGAAAAAGAAGTTTTTGAATTTTTTGATGTTTGGAACCTTGGCGGCAGCCATTGTTTTTACAAGTTGCGATAATGGGAACGATCCCGACCCGAATCCGAATCCCGATCCCGACCGATGGATTACCGTTGCAGGCGCGAAAATGCAAACAAGCGCGGGCGATGGAAATGGCGGAACGGTGGTATATTCGGTCAGCAAGGAGAATGCTAAAAATCCCGACTATTCCATTAGCGTTTACGACGACGGCTTCCCTGTAAAATCAGCAAGAACCGCGCGTCTGCAATCTTCGGAAGACGGAAACACCCTCTTCAATATAGCCTATACCGGCGATAACGGCGGCGAGTTTGCCCGTTATAAAGTAAACGGCGGGGGTAATTTTGAGCAGGAAGAAACTACTGTAAACATTTCGCAGT
>JAISXQ010000175.1 GCA_031270425.1 Prevotellaceae bacterium
GACGAAGCCGCCATCTTTGCCGGCGACTTATTCCGTATGTACAGCAAGTACAGCGAAAGTAAAGGCTGGAAGTTGGAAGTAAGCAACGTTAACGAAGGGACTTCGGGCGGCTATAAGGAAATAATTTTTACCATTGAGGGCGACGGCGTTTACGGTATTTTGAAATACGAATCGGGCGTGCACCGCGTGCAGCGCGTACCGCAAACCGAAACGCAGGGACGCGTGCACACGTCGGCGGCAACGGTGGCGGTGCTTCCCGAAGCCGAAGAAGTGGATTTTGAACTGAATCCGGCGGACATAGAAATGCAAACGTCGCGGTCGGGCGGGGCAGGCGGACAGAATGTAAACAAGGTGGAAACCAAAGTACAGTTGACGCACAAACCCACCGGAATCGTTGTTGTGTGCCAGCAGGCGCGCACGCAACTCGGCAACCGAGAGCTGGCAATGCAGATGCTCCGTACCAAACTTTACGATATTGAACTGACCAAGCATAACGAAGCCATTGCCGCCAAACGTAAAACGATGGTTTCCACCGGCGACCGTTCGGCAAAAATCCGCACCTACAACTACCCGCAAGGGCGCGTTACCGACCATCGCATCAATTATACCATGTACAACCTGTCCGCTTTTACGGACGGCGATATTCAGGATGTGATTGACAAACTGATTGTAGCCGAAAATGCGGAACGATTGAAAGAGAGCGAGTTGTAGTTTCTTTTAAATCCTCCATGTTTCGCGGATAAGTTACTTCCGAAGACAGGCTTTGCCGGTAGTTATCGGCTAATATTGTTACGTTACTTTCTTCGTTTTGTTTGAACACATAGAAGACAATAGAAACACAACACAATCCCGCATCCCGATTCCCTGATTTTTTAAAGTTCCCTTAGTAGCTTTTTTAAATCCGCAGATAGAAAACTGCCGGATTATAAAATGGGTTGACATTGAGCGGAAGGAGGATATTCGATTGTGAATATCCTCTTTTTCTTTATTAATGCGAATTGATTACGTCGAAAATTATTTCGTAATTATGAAAATAAAAGGTTTTTTATTCTTTTCTTTTGAATAATGATTATTTTTGCAGAAATCTATATATTGCTCCCCATGAAACAAATTTTATTTACCGTTTATTTTTGGTTGATAGCCGTTCCGGTTTTATGTGCGGCTACCGTGGTAACGGCTTTGCTTACCATCGTTTTGTCGCCTTTGTTCCCCGACAGCAAGTTGTCGTATTTTCCGGCGCGTTCGTGGGCGCGTTTCGTGTGTTTCGTATTGTTTGTGCGGGTCAAAATATCCGGTATGGAACATATCGACCCCAAACAGTCTTATGTTTTCGTGCTGAACCATCAAAGTTATTTCGATATTTTTATTGTTTACGGATGGCTGCCCAGCATATTCAAATGGATAATGAAATCCGAACTGCGTAAAATTCCTTTTGTGGGTTTGGCTTGCCAGGCTGCGGGACATATTTTTATCGACCGTTCAAGCCCGGTGGCGGCGTCGAAAAGCGTTGAAAAAGCAAAAGAGCAGTTGCAGCATGGCGTTTCGGTAGTTGTTTTTCCCGAAGGAACCCGCACGCGCGACGGAAAAATGCAGCCTTTCAAACGCGGCGCTTTCCGTATTGCCGCCGACTTGGAACTTCCTATTGTTACAGCGACGCTTATAGGCAGTTACGAACGTTTTCCGCGGACTACTTCCCGCTTCACGCCCGGAAAAGTGGAACTGCGCATCCACAAAGCTATTGATGTAAAACCTTATCTGCCCGATAAAATATCGGAATTGATAGATTTTACCTGGAAGGAAATCAACTCGGAATTAGTAACAGTATGAAAAAACTACAAATTACACGAAACAAGGGTTGATATTTATCTAAAAAAGGATGGTTGTTTATTGTTAATATTTAATAAATCAACACATCTATTGTGTCCTGTTGTGCCTGTTATAGTTAAAGAATTATCTATTTTTGTTATGCACTAAAAAAAATTACAACGATTAGCGCAATTCGTTTTATTCGTAATTTGTAAAATTTATTCGCAGGTTGCAAAATCCGATTTTTATTTATTGCCGGAAAAGGTTATTTTTGTTGTCGTTTTAGAATTACAGGAAATAATGCGAAAAAATTTAGTATACGCGGGATTAATTTTGATATTAGCAGCAGGAATGGAATCATGTGTGAAAACTTCGTTGAAAAAAAACGAAGAATACAAGGTAAAAATTGAAACGTCTTATGGCGACATAGTAGTGAAACTCTACAACGAAACGCCCGCCCACAGGGATAATTTTATAAAATTAGTCAGCGAAGGTTTTTACGACGGGACGCTTTTTCATCGGGTGATAAAAGATTTTATGATTCAGGCGGGCGATCCGCTGTCGAAAACCGCAAAACCCGGAGAATCCTTAGGAACGGGCGATGTAGGCTATAAAATACCTGGCGAATTTATGTATCCGAAGTATTATCACAAATACGGAGCCTTAGCCGCAGCCCGTCAGGGCGATCAGGTCAATCCCGAACGGCAATCGTCGGGATGCCAGTTTTACATCGTAGTAGGGAAAAAAATTTCGGAACAGGAATTAAACCTGTTGGAGAAACAGATGTATCAAAAACAGGAAATGAAACTGTTTCAGGCAAAAGCCGACGGACGTCAGGACGAAATAAAAAAATACCGCATGGAACGCAACCAGCAAAAACTCGACTTGTTGCGCGACAATATTTTAGCGGAAGTGCATAAAGAATTGAACGATAGCTCGTCCTGCAAATTTACGGAGCAACAGCGCAAAGACTACGCTACCGCAGGCGGAACGCCCCATTTGGATAACGACTATACCGTTTTCGGCGAAGTGCTGGAAGGACTGAACGTTGTCGCCAACATATCGGAAGCAAAAACCGGAAGCGGCGACCGACCGTCGGAAGACATAAAAATTATTAAAACGAGGATTGTAAAATAAAGCCCCCTAAATCCCCGACCTCACCCCCGACCTCACCCCCTGCCCCCTCTCCTTGAGGAGAGGGGAGAAGGAAGATAGAGTTGGGGGACTTTTGGGAAGTGAGGCAATCTTACGTTAGTTAGTAAAACGTCGGACAGCGCACGAATTAACAAACTATAAACTGTAAACTATAAACTTTAAACTTTAAACCTGCATGTCAATAATCAATTACGATTTAACCCGGATAAAGGCTTTTATATTTGATGTTGACGGCGTGCTGTCGACCGAAGTTATACCGCTCGCGCCCGATGGGGAGCCGATGCGGACGGTGAATATAAAAGACGGATACGCGCTAAACGTCGCAGTAAAAAGCGGTTACGGCGTCGCTATTATTACCGGAGGAAATACGAATGCTGTCAGGTTGCGTTTCGAACGCCTCGGCATTAAGCATATTTATATGAAGTCCTTTATAAAAATGGTCGATTTTGAAGATTATTTACAAAAAACAGGATACAAGCCCGAAGAGATAGTGTATGTCGGCGACGATATTCCCGATTTACAGGTAATG
>JAISXQ010000182.1 GCA_031270425.1 Prevotellaceae bacterium
CCGACTACTTGATTAAGCGCCTGCTGTACGGCAGTCGGCAAGTCCGAACCGTTGCTTTTCTTCATGTATTCGATAAGCTGCACCAGAACTTCCGTATCGGTTTCGCTCTGAAAAGTATATCCTTCTTTGATAAGCGTTTCTTTCAAAAGGGCATAATTTTCAATAATACCGTTGTGTATCAACGCCAGTTCTTCCGACTGCGAATAATGCGGATGCGCGTTCCGCTGGTTCGGTTCGCCGTGGGTTGCCCAGCGCGTGTGTGCAATACCGACAGTGGCTTCAATGTCTTTTGATTTGACAAAATGTTCCAAATCGGATACTTTGCCCTTCGTTTTATACACGTTCAACATATTGTTGTTCAAAAGCGCTATTCCCGCGCTGTCGTATCCACGGTATTCAAGGCGTTGAAGTCCTTTTATTAAAATGGGATAGGCTTGTTTTTTACCTATATAACCAACTATTCCACACATATATTTAAAATTAGAAGTTAGAAATTAGAAGTTAGAAGTTTATAGTTAGAAGTTTATAGTTTAAAGACAAAGTTTAATGTTAGAAATTAGAAGACTGAGTCGATTTTAGTTTTTTCAACGCATTTATAATGTCTGTACGGTCGCCGAAGGCGCTGAAACCCATATAACCGTCGTTGCTGTCGCCAAATGCGATTCCGGGAATGGAAACAATATGAGCTTCGTATAAAAGCTGGGTGAAATATTTCCACGACGGCAAGTCCACCGGTATTTTAAACCAGATATAGGGCGAATTGACTCCCCCGTACACTTTCCAGCCGAAGGACAGCAATTCTTCCCTGATAAGCGATGCGTTTATCGAATAATAATTAACCAGTTCGGCAATTTCGCTTTTGCCTTTGCGGCTGAAAATGGCTTCGGCTGCACGCTGCATAACATAAGACGACCCATTTGTAAAACTAACGACACGTTTAGTCCATAGCTTGTTAAGCGAAACTTCGTCGCCCAATTCCGTATAAACCTGCAATTCCGAAGGAAATACCGAATATCCGCAATGAAAAGCCGAAGAACCGAATATGGATGAAAAACTGTGGATTTCCACCGCTACTTTTTTAGCGCCTCTTATTTCGTAGATGCTTTTAGGCACATCACCTTCCTTGATATAAGCCTTATAGGAAGCATCATACACGATAAGGCTTTTGTTTTTCGTGGCGTAATCAACCCATTTTTTCAATTCGGTTCTGTTTAAAACCGTTCCTGTTACATTGCCCGGGTTGGAAATAAACAGAATATCCGCTTTTTCCCTTGGCAATTGCGGTAAAAATCCATTCTCTTCGCTGCATTTGATGCGGATGATATTGCTCCATTCCGAGTCTCCTCCTATCGCACTGCCTCTTCCGCTGAGTATGGCGGCATTTTCGTAAAGCGGATGAACGGGGTCGGTGATGGCAATAATATTGTCGCGTCCTAATACGTATCCGATATTTTCGATATCCGAATTAGAGCCGTCGTTTATAAAAACGCTCTCTTTATTCAACGAAACGCCGATAGCGCGGTATTCTTTAAGTATTTTATCGATTAGAAAATCACAGCCCCGAATAGAACTGTCCTTTCTGAAAATTTCAGGATTTATGGTATCGTCGATGGTTTTATGCAAGGTTTGAACAATCTCCGGTATCAGTTGCAGCGAACGGTTTGGGTTATCTAAACAGAAGAGTTTTACCGAAGGATGAAGGAGTTTATAGGCGTTAACTCGCTTTTCCGCTTCCTCGAAGCAGTGTAATCCGGAATTTCTAAGATAATTCTCGTTTACTAATGCCATTTTTAATAATAACGAACTGATTTGTGATTAGCCGATGCAAAATTGCATTTTTTTTCTCAATGCTGAAAATACTTTTTTACTTTGTTGCAAATATTTTTTAGAAACTGTTTTGAATTTTTTAAATGCTGTTCTATACCGGTTGTCATTGCAGAGTTTATCCTGTTGTGGCGGGATAAACTCTGCAATGACGCTAAAACATAAGCGCATTTTTACATAAAATAATGTTTTCTTTAAAATTCAAAACAGTTTCTAAAAATAGGAATCAAGTTGTTTCACTACAATTCCAAAGAACAACTATACCCATAAAAAAAAGACGCAAATTCATAAGAAACAAGCGTCTTTTTTTTTATCTTTTCATCCGGGAAATTTTATATATCGTTTTCTCCAATCATGCTTACCGCGCAACGGAAACCTATATCGTTCGTTGCCTTATCTTGATCTAAATAGCGGCGCGACGACGGATTCAGCCAATATATGCGGTCTTTCCACGAGCCGCCTTTGTAAACGCGCGTCCTGTCGCTCACTTTCGGGGCAAGCACATCCGTAGGATCGACGTCCACGTTCCTACTTAAAATGGAGGATACGTTTGTGGTATCCAATAATAAGGGGAAATCGGTAGCGATTAAAGACATCGGGTCGCCGTCTTTATAACTGCGTTTGTCCCCATTGTCTATAACGGATCTTTCGATGCGCCCAAGGGAGTCTATTTTATATACGTTGTTGCCCTCTTCATCTATTCCATCCACGACAGGATCCACATAAATATTACCCCTGAAAGAGTTATATTCGGTCATATCGTCGAAAGTTGTCGCACGGTAAACGTCCAGCACCCATTCGTTAACGTTGCCCGCCATGTTGTAAAGCCCGAAATTGTTCGGATAGTACCAATTTACCGGAGCTGTCTGGGTGGCTTTGTCGTTCAGCACTCCCGATGTTCCCATCATATCGCCCCGTCCGCGGACGAAGTTTGCCATAATCACTCCCTGCGCTTTTTTCGACGGATTACGCACCTGATACCCTCTCCACGGAAAGGTCTGGTTTTCGTAAATCAGCCCTTCGTCGCCGGAAGCCTTTGTGCCGTAAGCTGCAAATTCCCATTCCGCTTCGGTCGGAAGCCGGAAGTCTGGAAACAAGATTCCGTCGCTCATATTTACTTTGCGGTCTTCATTAAAAATCGTCTTTTTCGAATTTTTCCCCGGTTCGGGTTGATAAGAACTTTGAAGAAGGTATTTTTGTGTGTTGAATACAAAGTTTTCGGCAATGACGTTGTAGTCCATTTCCTCTTGAAGCGATGCAAAATCCGGTTTTACTATAATTCCGGCGTTTATCAGCGCAAGTTCATTCACGCGGTCGGTTCTCCATTGGCAATAGTCCATAGCCTGCTCCCAGGTAACGCCCACTACAGGATAATCGTTGTAGGAAGGATGCGAAAAGTAATGTAAGATATAGGGGTCGTTGTAAGCCAATTCGTCCCGCCAAACGGTTTCATCGGGTCGCGCTTTGTCCACCAGCGAGGGAGCCACCCTACCGAAAACAACGCTCGTCCACGTAAGATACTCCCGCCAGTCCACATTTCGTATTTCATACTGGTCCATGTAGAACGAACGCACGGTAATGCGCCGCCTTTGGTTGTTTCTTGGCGTTGTAACGTACTCGCTCCGTTCTCCTATTGTGAAAGAACCTCCTTCGACGGCAACCATTCCGGATGGCACTTTGGTTTTTATACCTTCGCTTACGGTAAATCCAGTACCTTCCGTGTCGTTATACTTCCATCCGGTTACAGAAGAGTACTTTTTTGAAGACGAGCCTGAACAAGAGATGATTAATGTTGTAAATCCTGTAAATAGTAAGGATTTTACAATGATTTTAAGTTTCATGAAAAAACAATTTATTGTTATGTAAAGAAGAATTGTGCAAAAGTAGTATTTTTTTTTGATAAAAAATTCTACAAAGGATAAAATTTCGTTTTATATCGGCAATCTAATTACATTTTTATGTTATACGCGTTGTAAATGTTGTAAAAACTTTCAATACCGGATGAAAATATACCGGATTAGGCTTCTCCCATCGATATAATTTTTTATTTTTGTACTTGATTTCAATATATGAACTTGCAAAGTCCTGTTTATCTTATAATGTCCCTATATTTTTAAGTTATTTTATGAATAATACGTCAAAACAGTTAAAATTAAATGCTTCTTTGTTTGATATGGCTGTTCCGAAAGTAATGGGAATCGTAAACGTAACGCCCGATTCTTTTTTTGCGGCAAGCAAAAGCGTAAGCAGGAAAGCCGTTCTGAACCGGGTGGAACAAATATTGTCGGAAGGCGGCGAAATTGTTGACGTCGGAGGGTATTCTACGCGCCCTTCCGCCGATTTTGTCTCTACGGAAGAGGAAATCCGGCGGCTTTCGGAGATGCTCGACGCTATCCGCAAGGAGTTTCCCGAAGTAATTATTTCGGTTGATACCTTTCGTTCGCATGTGGCGAATCATGTTGTGAAAAATTACGGTGTGGCTATTATAAATGACGTGGGAGGCGGTACGCTGGACGGCTTAATGTTCGAGACCATCGCCGATTTGAAGGTGGCTTACGTGTTGATGCACATGCGCGGCACGCCTCAAACGATGCGGCAAAAAACTCAATATAATAATGTTGTAACGGATGTTTTTCGCTTTTTGGAAAAGAGGTTGGCGCAATTGCGGCTTTTGGGCGTTAACGATGTCATGATTGACCCCGGTTTCGGCTTTGCAAAAACATTGGAGCAAAATTATCTGATTTTGGAAAAATTATCGTTTTTCAGGGAGCTGAACGCGCCGTTGCTTGTCGGCGTTTCACGCAAATCGATGATACAGGAATTGTTAGGCGTAGACGCAGCCGGCGCATTAAACGGAACTACCGCCGTGAACATGATCGCTCTTATGGGAGGAGCGTCCGTTTTGCGGGTACACGATGTAAAAGAAGCTGTTGAAACCGTTAAAATATATACCCAAACATTCAATTGTAAATCATAAATAAATCGTAAATTGTAAATCGTAAATATATTATGGCTTTTCATATAGGTTTTAAAGATATTATAGATATTGTTCTCGTAGCGGTTTTATTGTACCAAACATTCAGGTTATTGAAAAAAACCGGCGCCGAAAATGTTTTTATCGGCATATTGACTTTTGTTTTTATCTGGTATCTGGTTACGCATATATTCCACATGGAGTTGCTCGGAAGCATTTTCGATATGATTATCAAGGTCGGGGCTTTCGCGCTGATTGTTTTGTTTCAGGACGAAATACGGCGTTTTTTTTCAAAATTGGGTTCCAACCGGCATTTTGGAATTGTGAATATAGTAAAACGGATTTTCGGGAACGGAAAGCGGGAGCAGGAAAAGAACAGTTTCGACGTGGTGCAGATTGTACTTGCCTGCCGCAATATGTCGAAACAGAATGTAGGAGCGTTAATCGTTCTTGCGCGGTCGAACGAGCTGGATTTTTACGTGCAGTCCGGCGAAACTATCGACGCAAAAATCAACTCCCGCCTGATTGAAAATATATTTTTCAAAAACAGTCCGTTGCACGACGGCGCTCTGATTATATCCAAACGGAGGTTGAAAGCCGCCGCCTGTATTCTTCCGGTATCCCGCAATCAGGAAATTCCCAAAAGTAAAGGGCTTCGCCACCGCGCCGCGTTGGGAATTACGGAACAGTCGGACGCTATTGCCGTGGTGGTTTCCGAAGAAAACGGACAAATTTCGTGGGCTGTCGGCGGAAAACTCACTTCGAAGGTAAAACCCGAGGAGCTGGAACATTTTCTGGCATCAGAATTGTCGAAAGCTTAATTATTAAAGTTATGCGCACTGTAATTCAACGGGTAAAAGAGGCTTCGGTTACGATTGACGGCAGGGTAAAATCCGCCGTTGACGCGGGAATGCTTATTTTGCTGGGTATTGAAGACGCCGACAACGAGAATGATATTGAGTGGCTTACGACAAAAATTGCCAACCTGCGCATTTTCGACGACAATGAAGGAATAATGAATCGTTCGGTTTTGGACGTTGACGGCGAGATTTTGGTTGTGAGCCAGTTTACGCTGCTTGCTTCTACAAAAAAAGGGAATCGTCCGTCGTATATACGGGCTTCGAAGCCGGATATTGCTGTTCCCCTGTACGAAAAATTTTGCAGCGAATTGAGTAAAAAACTGAACAAAGAAGTGCAAACAGGGGTTTTCGGAGCCGATATGAAAGTGGCGTTAATCAACGACGGTCCGGTAACGATACTTATTGACAGTAAACAAAAAGAATAAAAATATTTAACCATTAGACCATTTACCATTAGACAATTTACCATTTACCATTTGTTGTTGAAATAAATAGTTGATACTGAAACGATGTAAGATTATGAACAAAATTAAAGACACAGGAAAAAATTTCCCCAATACGATTACCTGTTTAAATCTATTTACCGGATGTATCGCCGTGTGGCTGGCTTTTCAGGGAAATTACGCGGGAGCGATGCTGGCAATCTTGCTTTCCGGCGTTTTCGATTTTTTCGACGGATTGGCAGCCCGCGCATTAAACGCGTATTCTCCGTTGGGGAAAGAGTTGGATTCGCTTGCCGACGTTATCAGCTTTGGATTAGCGCCGGGAGCCATTGTGTTTTCGCTGTTGTCGGAAAGTTCTGTGAACGAATATGCGCGTTTCGCGGCTTTTTTGATTCCGGTATTTTCCGCATTGCGCTTGGCGAAATTCAATATCGACGAGCGGCAGACATCGTCGTTTATCGGCTTGCCTGTCCCCGCGAACGCTATTTTCTGGGCGGGAATGGCGTATTCTTATTCCGGTTTCCTGATGGAAAATCCCCTGATTTTACTTGGCTTGACGGTTTTGTTCTGTTTTCTGATGGTTTCCGAACTTCCGATGTTTTCCCTCAAATTCAGCGGGTTATCGTGGAACAGCAGTTCGGTTCAATACGTTTTTTTAACAGGCTGCGCACTTATTTTACTTGTTTTGCAATTAAATGCTCCGGCTGCCGTTATAGCGTGGTACATCGTGCTTTCCATCGGGTTGTTTGTTGTGAAAAAAGCCCCCTCTAACTCCTCCAAAGGAAAAGAAAAAGGAG
>JAISXQ010000005.1 GCA_031270425.1 Prevotellaceae bacterium
TCTATTTTTTACTTCCATACATTTATTTTTTTCATGCGTTTGCCCTGGCAATAATTTACCAACTATTTTTGGCATCATTACCTAGATAAACCGGTGCGAACATAAAGTCCCGTGTCAAAAGCACGTTCCAACTGCTTGACAGTCCAATTGTTCTTAATAGTTTCTACCTCGTAGAACAAACGTTCCAAAGGCTCTTTCGCTCGCATCAGTTCAACAAAATGCGTATAAGTCAAGTGTGATAACAGCACTTCATTGGGGATTGGATAAGCCTCACAAGATTCAACAGTCGGCGATTGTTGAATTTGTATGTTGCTGAAAGGCAGTTGCTTATATGTTTCAAAACTCGTTTTTTGCAATTCAACGGTTACTGACTGTTGAATTTGGGGATATGTTCGATAGAAAGAGCGAATAGTCCGCAAAGAAATCGGCGAATAACCTTTCAGTCCCTTCATTTTAAGGTTTCTAGACATTTCGTCAATCAATCGTTCGCCATATTTTGCCCTGTCATAGCCGTTTTGTTCATATTCGACAATATAATAGCCTGTAATCCAATTTTGTATTTCAAGTAACTGATTCACTGACTTCTGTGCCGTCTGCTGCATCAGGCAATGAGTACGATAAACGTTGTCAATCAGGTTATCGAAAGTATGTTGCTGACTTATAGCCATATTTCTATCAATTTTGCGACAAAGTTAATGATTTTATCAGACATACGAACATTTTGAGAAATAAACAAAACATTTGGTTGTTTAGAAAAAGTTTTTTCCCTTTGCAATGAGTTATTTGAAACAATACAAAACGTAGCAAACAAGCGCACTTCGCTCGTTTCTATGTTGTTACCCATTTTAGTTCGCTTTTTTGTAAATTTCTGAAAGAGAGGGGGGATTTTGGGAAAAATCACTATCTTTGCAAAAAACGAGATGACTTACGAACAAGCCTTACACTATCTTTATACCCGCCTGCCTGTTTTCCACCGGATAGGAAGCGCCGCCTACAAGCCCGGTCTGGACAACAGTTTCCGTTTGATGAAGGCGCTGGGTAATCCGCAGCGGAGCTACCGGACGATACACGTTGCCGGAACGAACGGGAAAGGCTCCGTATCGCACTTCCTGGCGGCTATACTGCAAAAAGCCGGATACAGGACAGGACTTTACACATCGCCTCACTTGGTCGATTTCGGCGAAAGGATTAAAGTGGACGGCAGAATGATTGAACAAGCTTATGTAATCGATTTTGTTGAACGGCATAAGGAAGTTTTTGACGCAATCGAACCTTCGTTTTTTGAAGTTTCCATGGCAATGGCTTTCGACTATTTCCACGCGTGCAAAGTCGATGCGGCAATTATCGAGGTAGGATTAGGCGGACGCTTGGACAGCACCAACATCATCGAACCCGACCTTTCCGTTATCACAAACATCAGTTTCGACCACGTTGGATTCCTCGGCGATACGCTGGCAAAAATAGCCGCCGAAAAAGCCGGTATTATCAAGCGGAACGTCCCGGTTGTCATCGGCGAAACGCTTCCCGAAACGCTTCCGGTATTCAAAGCAAAGGCAAAAGAAATGAAAACTCCGCTTATTTTTGCGGAAAAGCACTATAATATAACTTCAAGCGAAAAAAAAACGCCTTTTGCGGGAAAGATGATTGTCGATGTAAAACATGTTGAAAAAAACAGCGGACAATTATCAGAAGAACAATTGCTTACCATAGGTTTATCGGGCGATTACCAGTTAAAAAATACGGCAACCGTACTGACGGCAATCGACCAACTGAACGCTTTGATAAAAGGCAGGCGTTTTCCTCCTGTTCCACCGGATGGCGAAGGATTTATTTCGGAAGAAAATATCCGTTCCGGTCTCGAAAACGTAGTTGAATTGACAGGTTTGCAGGGACGGTGGCAGCTATTGCGGCAGCATCCGACCGTTGTGGCGGATACAGGGCACAACGAAGCCGGCATCCGCAGTGTCGTTGAGCAGTTGAACCGGCAGCAATACAACGCGCTGCATATCGTTATCGGCATGGTAAACGACAAGGATATTACCGCCGTACTCGCTTTGCTGCCCAAACGCGCCGTCTATTATTTTACCCAAGCCGCTATTGAACGCGCGCTTCCGGCGCAGGATTTATTCCGGCAAGCGCAAAAATTTGCTTTAAAGGGCAAAGTTTACCCGAAAACTTCCGACGCGGTAAAAGCAGCCGTTTCAAATGTGAAAGAAAATGATTTTGTTTTTATAGGAGGCAGCAATTTTATTGTAGGAGAGGCGATTGAAGACATAGCGTGGGGTGAGTAAGTTTATAGTTTATAGTTAGTTCATGTCGAAGACATGGACGGCTATGTGGTCTTTTCTAAACAAAAAAAAACGTGATGTAACTGCAAACTATAAACTATAAACTATAAACTGAAATAAAACTATTGTTTTCTATGTGTTTATGTTTGAAAAAACAATGCGACAATGAACGAAGCGACAATGAACGAAGCGACAAAAAGATTCATAATTGAAAATGTCGGCGGAAACGTATTTGATTTAGCGTTGCAAGTCGGCAAATATCCCGGCGTCGATATGCCTTTTGCTGTCCGGCAAATCGAAGGGCGGCAAAAAATGCGCCTGAAAGTTCCCGCTTTTTTTGCCGAGGATAACCTGCTTTATCCTGCCCGCTTGTCGCTGGAGCAAGCGTCGTCCGAAGTTACCGCCCGCTACAAATCGTCGTTATGCAAAGGAAACGTGTTGATTGATTTAACAGGAGGTTTTGGGATCGACAGTTTCTTTTTATCGCAGCATTTCGGGCAAAGTTATTATATCGAACGAAATAAGGAGCTTTGCCTGATTGCCGGACACAACTTTCAAATTGCGGATAGAAAAAACATAGAGGTTGTTTGCGCGGAAGCCGGCTCATTCCTGAATGATTTCAACGGTATAGCCGATTGGATATACATTGACCCGGCGCGGCGCGACAACGCCGGAAAAAAGACAGTACTGCTCGCCGATTGCGAACCCGACGTCAACAAAATACATTCGCAACTGTTGGCAAAAGCGCGGCGAACGCTGATAAAACTCTCGCCGATGATAGACGCGGAGGCGGTACTGCGCGATGTGCCGCACATAAGCCAAATTCATATACTGGCGGTTGACAACGAATGCAAGGAACTGTTGTTCGTTTTGGATAAAAACAACACGAAACCGCTTGCCGTCCGCACCCGCAACTTCGTAAAAACAAATACATGCCAGTCCTTCGACTTTGAGCCGGAAGAAGAAAAAAACGCGGCGGTAAATTTTGCGGCAACCTTAGGCAAATACCTCTACGAACCGAATGCCGCCATTATGAAAAGCGCAGCATTTAAGTTAACAGCCCAGCGTTACAATATGTACAAATTACACGCGAACACACATTTATATACATCGGACAGCCTTACTCGCAATTTTCCCGGACGGATTTTCGACGTAGTATCCTTATGGGGAAATTCAAAGTCGGCATGGAAAAACCGCTTGAAAACCCTGTCCAAAGCAAATGTCAGCGTAAGAAACTATCCGGTAAGCGCCGACGACTTACGCAAAAAACTGAAACTAAAAGACGGAGGCGATACTTTTTTATTCGCCTGCACGCTGGCAAACGGAGAAAAAACAATTATCGAATGTAAAAAAACTGCCATTTAAGTATAATAATTGTTATTTTAACGGATAGATTTACGATTTTGGATTGTAAACATCCGATTACTTGTTTTCTTTGCAGTTTCTAAGTACATGACAAAAATGGTTTTGTTGTATACAAAAACCACAATAGTTTATGTGGTCGTTTTTTTCAAAAAAAAACGTTGAAAAAGTCTGTTGTGTACTATTTCGCCTATTGTGGTTAGAAAAACTATCTATTACACATAACAAAGTAAATACGTTGAGAAAATTATGAAAAAAGCATTGTTTATTTTAATCGCGGCGGTATTTTCCCTTTCGTGCGAAGGTCCGATGGGACCCAAAGGAGATCCGGGAACAGCCAATTGGTTCATTAAATTTTACGTAGTAGGCGAGCACTCTTCTGATTACGATTATGGTTATTGGAAGTCTTTGGAAAACGGAAAGTTTGAATGTGTGTTCGATGTACCTCAACTGACTAATTTTGTGTATAACGAAGGGATTGTCAATGCCTTTTACATGCAAGATTTTGATACTGAACACGAAGTTCAAATCGGGCTGCCTCATATTTTCTTCTTTAAAGACGAAGGCTCCCAAACCGCAACTTATACTTTC
>JAISXQ010000011.1 GCA_031270425.1 Prevotellaceae bacterium
CTGAAATTCAAAGAATCAGGCTACGATTCGTATATCAATTCGGCGGAAAAGAAGGGTTACAGCGGCACGGCGATTTTTACCAAAAAGACGCCGCTTTCCGTTATCCTCGATTTCAACAACAAGTTCGACAATCAAATCTTTATCGACCAATACGGTAATTTACAGCGCGAAGGTAGGATTATTACATTGGAATTCGACGGTTTTTACCTGCTGACAACTTATGTGCCTAACGCAAAAAACGATCTGTCGCGCCTGAAACTGCGTTACGATATTTGGGATCCGAAGTTGCTGGAATATATCAAACTGCTCGAAGAACGGAAACCCGTCCTGATGTGCGGCGACCTGAATGTAGCCCACAAGGAAATCGACCTGGCAAATCCCAAGCAGAATGAGAAGAACGCCGGCTTTACAAAAGAAGAACGCGAAGGTTTCGATAACTACGTTAACCACGGATTGATAGACGTATTCCGGCATTTTTACCCCGATACGGTAAAATATACGTGGTGGAGCATGCGTTCGAGGGCAAGAGAAAAGAATATCGGTTGGCGTATCGATTATTTTGTCTGTTCCCGGTCTTTTATCGATAAAATTAAAAATACAGCTATTTTGGACGATGTTTGTCATTCCGATCATTGTCCTGTAATGGTTGAAATAACTTCCTAACCCTCTCAAAGGGTTACTAAATTTAAATTGTATGAAGAAATTTTTTATTCTATTTTGCCTTATTGCTCCGGGTGTAATTCCGGGCAGCCTTTTCTCCCAACGCCTAACAGGAAGCTGGGATATTGTTGCGTTCCAGACTTTAAGAGTCGGCGAGCCGGGATATACCTTGTCGGATATAGGAAACATTACTTTCTATAAGGATAATTCGGGTGAAAGCAATATCAATTATTCGTTAATGGGCGTAGAAAAAAACGAACAAACGCCTTTTAAATGGACTGTTTCGCAGAAATTTATCGCTATCGAAGGGCAGGAATCCGACTTCACAAGAACATGGATTATCATGGAGAACAAAAGTAGCCGTCAAAAGTGGCAAGCCACCGACGGTAAACACACAATTTATACATTAGAATTGAAAAAACAAAAAAAATAAATAACAGCCGGTTACGACAATTATTTCTCCAGCCAAAGGTCGATACGCCCCAAATACAAGCCGCTTTTACCCATTTGGGCTATCACTACCGGCTTGCCGCCGGCATTAGGTTCTGTTGTGTTTTCAATCAATTCGTGCGAATGTCCTCCGATAATAACGTCGACGAATTGTGTAGCGCGGGCAATATCAAAATCGTTAACCGCGTGTTTTGCAACTCCCAGATGAGATAAACATACGATCACATCGCATTTTTTATCTTTTTTCAAAAACGACGACATTTCAACAGCCGTTTGAAGGGGATCGTTGTAAATAATTCCCCGATAGTTGGCAGCCATAATCAAACCTTGCGGATTGATGCACAAAGCGAACAACCCAATTTTCACGCCTCCTTTTTCTACAAGCAAATAAGGTTTCAACATGCCGGATAGCTGCGTTGCGCTAACGTCGTAATTGGAACACAGCACCGGAAATTCCGCCATCGACAACACAGCCGCCAAGGTATCAACGCCGTTGTCAAATTCATGATTCCCGAGCGTAGCGGCGTCGTACTTCATCCGGTTCATGGCGTCGATCTCTATCCGTCCGTTGAAAAAATTAAAATACGGAGTACCTTGCCAGTAGTCTCCGGCGTCGACCAGCAACACCTGCGCTTCTTCTTTCCTGATTTGTTCTATAATGCCCATCCGGCGTGCATAACCGCCCATGTCCGGTCGCGGGGCGGTCATATCCGTAGCTTCAACCTGGCTGTGCGTATCATTAGTATGCAAAATAACCAATTTCGTTTTTTCCTGTGCGTACAAATGATTTACCGCCAATACAAAAAAGGCAATACAAAATAACTGCTTTATTTTTAAGTGATTAATCAACATAATAAATCCGTTTATCTAATTTGGATTGAATTTCCCCGCCTTTCTGCGTCTTGGATACAATATAATCAATATATACATTACGCAATTTCAATCCGCTGTCCACTCTCCTTTCGTATTCCGCCAATGGCGTCAACTTATCATTGCCTCCCGCAAGAAAATCGTTTGTCGCGATAGCATATAACTTATCCGGCTCCAAAGGCTGTCCGTTAATTAAAACATTTACAGCATTATTGTTCTTAATGCCCATTTTAATCCCGCTGATTCCCTCTCCCCCGACAGAAGCTATTATATCCAATAATTCCGAGAGTTTTTCGCCTCTCAACCATAATACAACCAATTCATTTTCAAAAGGCATCAGTTCAAAAATATGCCGCTTTGTTATATCGCCTTTCGGAAGCTGCGTACGCAATCCGCCGACGTTAACAATGGCTATATCGATAATAGTATCTAATTTCTCGGAAGCCGCCTCGCGTAACATATCGGCGCTGAAATTCGACAACAAACTTTCCGGTCGCGCAACCGCCATCGCCGTAGCCGAACGACCTATTACGGTATTTAATTCGCTGTCGATTTGCTGTTTATAAGGCAATATAAATGCCTGGTAATCTTTGTCCGCGATTAATTCGGCGCTACTGTCAACAGGAATTTTAACGGACGTCGCCTGTACGATCCGCCATGTTTCCTGCCGGCAGGAGGCAAGGCTTAAAAGAAAAACGGAAGCAATGAAAAAATTTCGTAACAACATAAGGAACTTTGTTTGAAGCCGGTGCGAAAGTAGGCAAAATTTAATACATGAATTTTCTAACCACAATAGGCACAATAGAACACAATAGACATTATTTCAAAATTTTTGAGAAAAATCACATAAACTATTGTGTTCTATTATTCTTATTGTGAGTTATGTATAAAGTTTTATACGTGTTTTTCTAAACCTTTGTTTTCTTTTTCAGTTCAAAATCGCGTCCCAAGTATTTTTCGCGGACAACAGGATTTGCGGCAAGTTCTTCGGAAGTTCCCTGAAAAAGAATGCGTCCCTCGAACAGCAGGTAAGCGCGGTCGGTAATCATCAGGGTTTCGTCCACATTATGGTCGGTTATCAGGATTCCGATGTTTTTATCTTTCAAACGCCAGACAATATCCTGAATATCCTGTACGGCGATGGGGTCAACGCCGGCAAAAGGCTCGTCGAGCATAATAAAGCGGGGTTCTATTGCTAAACAGCGGGCAATTTCGGTGCGTCGCCGTTCACCGCCCGAAAGGCGGTCGCCGATGTTGCGACGGACGTGTTCGAGGTTGAACTCGGCAATCAGCGTTTCCAATTTCTCTTTTTGATACTCCTTGCTGAACTTCGTCATTTCCAACACCGATTTGATGTTGTCTTCAACCGTCATTTTACGGAAAACCGACGCTTCCTGCGCCAGATAGCCCACGCCGTTTTTCGCCCTGCGATAAACGGGATATTTCGTAATATCCTTATTATCCAAAAATATTTTTCCGGAGTTGGGCGTAACCAATCCGGTTGTCATATAAAAAGTTGTTGTCTTTCCGGCTCCGTTAGGACCCAAAAGCCCCACAATTTCGCCCTGCCTTACGTGGATGGACACATCATTGACAACCGTCCGTTTTCCATATTTTTTAAAAAGGTGTTCCGTGCGAAGCACCATGCTTTCGTTCTCCATAAATAACTTTAATTACAAGTAGCAAAAGTACGTTTTTTATTACGAATTTCAAAGGTAGGCTGATTTTGAGTTGTTCTATATTGTGTAAATCATAAACTTTCCATATTTTTGCAACGAAAATATGAAAAACACTTATCTTTGCGAACGGAAAGAATAAAAGAATTATAAATAACCTCGAAATACTCACTTTCCAAAGCTCCCTCCCTTCCCGCTAAGGCGGGACAAGTCGTGGGGAATTTGAGTATTTTACCAATCAATCTGATTTATTTTTTCGTTGAGTTGCTTGATTTTGTCAATCAACTTGTCAAACGGCAATGATTCTCCGTAAATCATTGTTTCTCGCATAGTTTTGTAATCCTGCTGCCACTGCAAAATAATAAAATCGGGCGGAAGAAAGTTGATATTTTGCGGTTTTAAAAGTTCGTAATCAAAATCTTTTATTTTTACAAATTTTTGGCGGTGTTCAATAATAGAAACCCACAAATCTTTATCTGCCAATGCTTTGTTTGTAATGTCTGTGTCCGCAATTTTTACAATATCGTACAAATGGCGGCTCATTCTTTCGGTGCGCATAAATTCCTGTGGTTTTGCAAATTCTTCGTGCAAGAGGCAAATTTTCTCTAAAAATGTGCGTTCAGGTACAACGGCATTGACATCAAAAGAATG
>JAISXQ010000131.1 GCA_031270425.1 Prevotellaceae bacterium
AAAAGTTCCGTAAGTTCCTTCTCTTTTTTATTCATATCTTCCATTAAAGAAATATACAGATTTCCGTCCGCCGGATAATTTTCTATATCGCCGGCAAGAATGTTCAAGCGGTTTTCGCGAATGCGGTATATTTGTTTGGCGGCGCCTTCCGCCAGTTTGGAAACGGAACTGACAAACATATAATCTTCGCCCATAGGCAGCAATCCGGTAGCCGTTTCTTTTTGTGGATTGACCGCAAGCGGCGGAATTTCTTTCTCTTCCCGTCCCGCGCTTTCCGAGCCGGTGTTTATCCCGCAAATGATTCCTTTTTCATCAACGGAAACGTTGTACACAGCGGCTTTCTTGTCGTTCCACGAAAGGGAGTAAGTCCTGTCGGGGTCGGGAAGCGCTTCGGCTCTTACCCGTATGCTTTTCAGGGTATGGAATATTTTTAATTCGGTAATTACATCCTGCGTCGCCAGATAACGTTCCGAATATTGATAGAACATACCCGGCGTTTGCGTAACTTTTTCCGTTTCGATTTCTATAAATAAAACGGTTTTAGGCAGCGCGTACACAAAAGTATTATTCACTTCCGGCGATTGAGCCTTGCCGCATATCGACGCGAAGAGCAAAACGGATAAAATAACGGTTTTTTTCATAATAAATATTCCCCCTTAGGCGTTAGGAGTTTGGATTTAGGGAACTTATTTCTTTTTTGTTTTCTTCTTTTTTTTGTCCCCCGATTGAGCTTCGATCAGTTCCATGCACTTTTCTTTGGTCAGCGTTGCGGGGTCGAGGGATTTCGGTATTTTGTAGTTCGCTTTTTCGTAAACGATATAAGGTCCGAAACGTCCGTTGAGAACTTGAATTTCGCTGTTTTCCCCAAGCGTTTGTATAATCCGTTTTTTTCCTTCTATGCGTTTTGCTTCAATAATTTCTATGCCTCGTTCTGCCGTAACTTTCATGGGGTCGTCGCCTTTCGGCAAAGAATAAAAGGACGAATCGTGGCGGATGTAAGGACCGAAACGACCGATAGCTACGGTCATTTCCTTTCCTTCGTATTCGCCTATCTGGCGGGGCAGTTTAAACAGATCCAGAGCTTCTTCGAGCGTAATACTTTCTATGGACTGGTCGCGGCGCAGCGAGGCGAAAACCGGTTTATCTTCGTCCTCTGCGACGCCTATTTGGGCAACGGGACCGAAACGTCCGATTTTAACCGCCAGTTGACGCCCTGTTGCCGGATCGACGCCCAGAATGCGTTCGCCTACCTGACGTTCCGAATTTTTTATAGCGTCTTCCACCATGGGGTGGAATTCGTTGTAAAAACTGTCGATGGATTTTGTCCACTTAATATCGCCTTCGGCAATCCGGTCGAATTCTTTTTCGACGTTAGCCGTAAAATTGTAATTCAGGATATCAGGGAAATGTTCCGTCAGGAAGTCGTTAACCACGACGCCAATATCGGTCGGGAAAAGTTTGCTTTTTTCCGCTCCGGTATTTTCCGTAAGCGTCTGGTCGCTTAACTTTCCGTCTTTCAGTTTTAGCATATTGTATTTGCGCTTTTCCGCCGGACGGTCGGCTTTTTCCACATAGGAGCGGTTCTGTATGGTCGATATGGTTGGGGCATACGTCGAAGGTCGCCCGATTCCGAGTTCTTCGAGTTTGCGCACCAAACTTGCTTCGTTGTAGCGGGGCGGACGCTGCGAGAAAACTTCGCGCGCTCCGATTTCCTGCGCCGTAAGTTTCTCGCCTTTTTTCATAAGGGGCAGCGTAGCCTCGCCGTCCGCTTCGTGTTCGTCGTCGGTCGATTCCATATACACTTTCAGGAAACCGTCGAAAACGATTACTTCCCCTGTGGACAGAAATTCGTATTTGCTATCCGATACATGGATGTGGACAGTTGTTTTCTCCAGCTTGGCGTCAGCCATCTGGGAGGCTATGGTACGTTTCCATATTAAATCGTAGAGGCGTTTTTCCTGCGCCGTGCCTTCGATTGAATGTTGGTTCATATAGGTCGGGCGGATAGCCTCGTGAGCTTCCTGAGCGCCTTTTGTCTTGGTGGTGAATTTTCGCCGGAAGAAATATTCTTCGCCTGCCATGCTGATGATTTCCGCTTTGGAGGTGTTCAGCGCCAGGTCGGAGAGGTTTACCGAGTCGGTACGCATGTAGGTTATTTTCCCCGATTCGTAGAGGCTTTGAGCCACCCTCATGGTTTGCGATACGGAATAACCCAATTTCCGCGATGCTTCCTGTTGAAGCGTCGAGGTAGTGAACGGGGGCGCCGGCGATTTTTTCAACGGTTTGGTAACAATGTCCGAAACGCTGAAACCGGCTGTTATACATTGTTCCAGGAAGGCTTTTGCTTCGTCTTTCGTAGCGAAGCGTTGCTGCAATTCGGCTTTCAGTTCGACCGTCGCACCGTTGGCGTCTTTCCCCTCGAAAATTGCCGAAACTTTATACGAAACTTCGGGCGTGAAATGGTTGATTTCCCGTTCGCGTTCCACAATCAGGCGCACAGCTACCGACTGCACCCTGCCTGCCGACAGCGAGGGGCGGACTTTCCGCCACAAAACGGGAGAAAGCTCGAAACCTACAATGCGGTCGAGAACGCGGCGCGCCTGCTGCGCGTCAACCAAATCGATGTTGATGCCGCGCGGATTTTCAATAGCTTTCAGTATCGCGTCTTTGGTTATCTCGTGAAAAACGATCCGTTTTGTTTTCGTCCTGTCTAATTTCAGCGTTTCGAACAAATGCCAGGCGATGGCTTCTCCTTCGCGGTCTTCATCGGAAGCCAGCCAGACCATGTCTGCGTTTTTTGCCTGCTTAGTCAATTCGGACACTACTTTTTTCTTGTCGGGCGAAATTTCGTACTGCGGCTGGTAGTTGTTTTCAAAATCAATACCCAATCCTTTTTCGACAAGATCGCGTATATGCCCGAAGCTGGACAGTACCTGATAATCGTTTCCAAGGAATTTCTCAATGGTTTTGGCTTTCGCCGGGGACTCTACTATGACAAGATTTTTGGACATAATTTGATGTGTTTAACGAAAAACGAGTGCAAAGTAATAAAATAAGAACAGTATAAGCCAAATTTTCAGCCTATTATTTTTGATTTTTTTATTTAAAGGGCAGTTTATGCGGTTTCGGGGCTTATTGTGTTCCAAGTCTTGACTTGCGCATACAACTACAAACTCGCACTATGTTACAAACATAAAACTACCGCCCCTCGTTTGCAAACGAGGGGCGGTGAGGAATCTAAAATATCTTATCTCTTATTGTGTTTTAGGAAGATTATTACTCCATCCTTCGGTTTGAATAACCCCAAAACCGGCATTTACTTCCGACACCGGTACCGGATATACAAAATCATATATTTCGAAATCCGAATATCTTCCGTCAGAAACCGTTGCTTTCAGCCTCAACCTCCGCAGGTCAAAATAACGATGACCTTCCTGGAGCAATTCCAGTTTACGTTCGTTAAGTATAAGATCTAAAATATCAGCAGTTTCCGGAATATTGCTTTCGTCCAGACCATTTCTTTTTGAGGCAACTTCCAGCAGATTCTTTATAGCTTCGGTGTAATCTGGAGTTTGTTTTAAAGCATAAGCTTCCGCCAGGATAAGATACTGTTCGGGTAATCTGAATACCGGCAGGTTTGAAACCTGATCATTTGTGTAAATACCTGCCATTTTTCCTCCGCGTCCTTCAATAAGGGCTAAACGAATATCATTTGCGGCGAACTCTGCTTTAACATCACCGGAAACAGCCAGACCGTAGTTGTTAAACAGCGTGTTATATGAATTTGCCGAGAGGTAATTATCTTCCGACTTCGCGATATAAAAAATATCTTCGCTGGACGCCGCTAAGGATCTGTACATATTTCTGTATCCATCGGGGGTGGAAACTATTACTCCCTGCCTTAATGAAATTGCTGTATTTGCGGCTTCAATGGCGCCGTCATAATCTTTCAGATATAGTTTGACGCGAGCTTCAAAAGCGTACAGGGCGGTTTCATTCATGTATGCGTAGGACAGCGCTTCGACGCCGTCTTTTCCGAAATATTCTTTCGCTTTGGCAATATCGGTCAATATATGCGTGTAGTTTTCTTCTAACGTAGCTCTTGCTACGTTTTCAAAGGGCTTAACCGGTTTTGTTACGTTCACTACCCCCAGAGTACTCTTGTTCGCATCCGAATAGGGCAGCCCAAAGATATTGGTTAAATAAAAGGTTGTCAAAGCCCTTAGCGCGTAAGCTTGAGCTAACTGAGTTTCAACAATGGGGACGTCGTAAGCGGGGAAATCTTCGGGCAGGTTTTCGCCTGCTTCTATTATTCTGGAACTGCCGGCTATTGCTTTATAGCCATATTCCCATATTTCACTCAAATATAAATTGGTTGCTAATATCTGATAATTGAAAATATTGAGGAAGTGGGTTGTCGCAGCCGAATGCGTTGTAACATCGCTTGGAGCCTCGCCGATAGCCAACACATCCCGTCCCAGAAACCGGTAGGTACCTAAATTGTAATAAACCCCGTGCATTGCGTTTTCAAAATCCGAAGCCGTTTCAAAAGCCTCTTCTTCCGTAACCGATGTTGACGGTGTACGTGTAAGGAAATCATCGCAGGAATAAAGTAGATTACCGGATATGGCGATAATCAGTATATAAAATATCTTTTTCATAATAATACTTTTTAAAAAATTAGAAACTTAGATTAATACCGCACACAATATTCGTAGGTACGGGATAAGCCCATGACTGTACGCCGTTAGCCCGTGTTTGCGGGTCGAAGCCGATGTAGTCTTTTGCCGTAATGGTAAACAGGTTGTCTGCCGAAACATACACTCGCAGATTGTCAATATGAATACGGTTTACGATGTTTTTGGGCAGTGTATAGCCAAGCGACGCCGATTTTATCCGCAAGTAGGAACCGTCCATTAAGAAGCGGCTTGAATGTTCATTGGCATTTGAAGCGTCGCCGAATATAAAACGCGGTACATCGGTTACATCACCCGGATTCCGCCATGCGTTTTCATATACATAATTAGAAACCGGACCAAAATAATAATGTCCGACCTGCATATCGTAAGAAAAACCGGAGTTATAAACCTTGTTTCCCAAGGTATAATTGGCGTCGAAAGAGAAATCGAAGTTTTTGAGAGTGAAATTCATTCCGAAGCCTCCGTAGAATTTAGGATCGGCAGAACCAACGATACGTTGTCCCGCTTCGTTAATATCCGTTGTGAGTTCGCTTCCTTCAGTTCCCTTATACCATTGCGCTTCGCCCGTATCGGGGTTTACTCCCGCGTATTCCGGCAGGTAAAAACTATAATAGGGTTCTCCTACCTTCCGTATGCTTGTCGTTCCTTCAATAGGTTTGTCGGTTGATAATTTCAGGATTTTATTCCGGTTCGCGGTACCCGTCAATCTTACATCCCATGTAAAATCCTTGTATTTGAGTATATTCGCGTTTACCAGGAACTCAATGCCTCTGTTTTGCATTTCTCCTGCGTTTTGAAGGATATTAGATAAGCCTGTTGTATAAGACACCGGCACTTCAAATATCATATCCTTTGTTTTGTCGTCATACATATCAACTTCTATGTTAAGGCGGTGGAACAGACTGGCATTAAATCCGATATTTGCTTTAGCGCCTTTTTCCCAACTCAAATTGGGATTTTCAAATTGGTATAAAATGGCTCCCGGACGGTTGTTGTATGTATAACCGTAACGATAATAACCTTGCGCCGCATAATAGCCAATATCCTGATTTCCTACGGTTCCGTAACTGCCCTTGATCGTCAGATCATCCAGCCAGGAACTTGTCCCTTCCATAAACGCCTCGTTTGAAATCCGGTAGCGCGCTCCCAGCGACCAGAAAGGCGCCCAGCGTTTGTTTACACCAAAGCGGGACGAACCGTCGTAACGTAGACTTCCTGATAGATAGTACTTCTGGGCATAGTTGTATTCTATTTTGGAAAAAAACGAAACCATAGCGCTTTCATCAAGAGAGGAAGACGCTCCTGTGGGTTTCGCGGCGTTCTCCAACTCAACAACACCGTCGGGATATCCGCTGGCGGAGGCATAAAGTCCGGTACGTTTTATTTTCAGGGCTTCCTGTCCTCCCAATACATGTATTGAATGGTCGTTTTGAAATGTTTTATTATAATTTAATGTATTGGTAATGGTCAATGTCGTTGCGCGTTCCACGTTGC
>JAISXQ010000153.1 GCA_031270425.1 Prevotellaceae bacterium
TTAAATCCTATTCGATACGAAGCCGCAATTATGTACGATATTCCGTAGAGCAGGACAATACAACAGGCGACTTGCTATACACTCCTTATGGAGAAGACATTTCATTGGAGGGATACGACAAAAAATCTTCCCAATGGCGGAATTTTGTATTGCAGGCTTTTTTGAACTATTCGAGAACCTTCGGGAAACACGGTATCGACGCCGTATTCATGGCGGGCTACGAAGACAATACAACGTCTTCTGCCTCGCTTCCGTTCAGGAGTATCGATTCGGGCGGACGCTTAGCATATAATTACAATAAGAAATACACCGGGGAATTTTCTTTCGGTTATTCGGGAGACGACAATTATTCAAGAGGAAACCGCTTTGGCTTTTTCCCTTCGGGCGCGGTGGCGTGGTTACTTTCGGAGGAAGAATTCCTGAAAGGGAACGAAATGGTCGATAACCTGAAACTGAGGGTTTCGTACGGTCTTACCGGAAATAAAAACACAGGGAGTAGAAGGTTTCCCTATATTCAAAACTATACCGGACAAAATTATTATTTAGGTACGACCAATGCGTCGATATGGTATTTGCTGGAAAACTACTTAGCAGACAAAAATGCTACTTGGGAAAAAGCAAAAAAGGCAAACATCGGATTTGACGCGTCGTTCTTGAATAATGCATTATCCGTAAGTTTCGATTATTTTCAAGAGAATCGCTACGATATACTGACCATTCCCTACGACGCAATTCCTTCGTACTGGGGCTTCTCTCTTTCCGATTTGAACATAGGAAAAGTTGATAATAAAGGGTTTGAAGCGGTAGTGCGCTATAATGCGCCTTTGTCCAAAAATTCAAGTTATTTTATAGAAGCAAGCGCATGGTATGCCAAAAATAAAATTACCTATAATGCGGAAGCCCCACAACTGTATGATTACCAATACAGGACAGGACTTTCTATCGGAACGCCTTTTATGCTGGAAGCAGCCGGATTTTACAACGAATCGGACTTTAATGCCGACGGAAGCCTGAAAGACGGTTTGCCTGTTCCGGTGTTTGAAACCGTCCGCCCCGGCGATTTAAAGTACAAAAATCAGAATCAGGATAACGTAATAGACAACAACGACCTTGTTCCTGTGGGCTATTCCACCCTTCCTGAATTAACTTTGGCTCTCCGCGCGGGCGCTACCTGTAAAAACTTTGATGTTGAAATGCTTTTTCAAGGAGCTGTAAATAGAACCGTGTATTGGGGAGGAAACTATTTTCACGCTTTCCAAAACGACGGACAAATTTCGACTGTCGCTCTTGGACGCTGGACTCCCGAAACGGCTTCGACGGCTACCTATCCGAGATTGTCGGCTAATAACAATATGAATAATTACCAGCCCTCTTCTTTTTGGCAGAAAAACGGTAATTTTCTTAAACTCAGGAATATGGAAATCGGATACTCGCTTCCGAACAGATTGCCGGCTCGTTTGAATATCGAAAAAGTAAGAATGTTCCTGAATGTCGCCAACCTGTTCTCATTAGACTATATGGAGGGTTTTACCGATCCGGAAGCGCTGACCGGTTATCCGGCGATAAGAGTGTTTAGCGCGGGACTAAGTATTCAATTTTAGAGCCAAGAACCAAGAGCCAAGAACCAAGAGCCAAGAACCAAGAATTAAGAACAAAGAATAAAGAAGCAATGAAAAATTTAAAATTATACATTATTAGTTGCCTTGTAGCGGCGTTTTGCGTTTCGTGCGAAGGGCTGCTCGATTTTGAAGCTCAAATTTCAACGACGGAAGAAGATGTTGTGAAATCTTACGAAAGTACCATGCAACGCGCTATCGGACTGTATTCCTTCCTGCCCGACGGTTTGTCCTATATCGACGGAGCTATTATGGCGTCGGCTTCGGACGAGGCGGAGCATACGCTGGAAACATCCGCCATTCACAAATTCAATACCGGAGCCTGGAACGCGGTAGATAATCCTGATAATGCCTGGGAACGAAATTTTAAAGGAATTTATGCGGCAAACCTTTTCCTGGCAACAGCGGACAGCGTCGATCTCGAATACCTCCGTTTAGACCCAAGCGATGCGCAACAAGCTAAGTATGAAGCATATATGGGAAATATAAAACAATGGAAATACGAAGCCCGCTTTTTAAGGGCGTTTTATTACTTTGAATTGGTAAAACGCTACGGAGGCCTTCCTGTTTTAACCAAACCCTATAATTCCAATACCGGATTTCCGCAGGTCGAACGCAATTCACTGGATTCCTGCATGAACTTTATTGTAAGCGAATGCGATTCGGCGGCGTTACATCTTCCTGACAAATCGGAAGACAGCGACTTTGGACGCGCAAACAAGGCTGCGGCAATGCTATTGAAAAGCAGGGTGTTGCTATATGCCGCCAGCGATTTTTTCAACGACCCTTCATGGGCTGCCGGTTACGCTTATCCTGAATTAATCTCGTTGTCGCAAGACGCGAAGACAAGGGAAGACAGGTGGAAAGACGCGGCGGCGGCGGCGAACGAAATTATTAAAATACGACTGAGTTTAGGGCGCAATATCTCATCCGGTTATCAGGAAATTTTCAGCGCTTTTACAAACCAGGAAATTATTCTTG
Source organism: Prevotellaceae bacterium (assembly GCA_031270425.1). Taxonomy (GTDB): domain Bacteria; phylum Bacteroidota; class Bacteroidia; order Bacteroidales; family Paludibacteraceae; genus H1. Next base: position 2,598 of record JAISXQ010000153.1, read on the forward strand.
CGCGTAGATATATCGCTTCCAATTCCTTTGAAAAAGCAAATTATCCCATCGGTTACGATTTGGGAAATAGCGGCGCAACGCCGACACAGGATTTGGTAGACGCTTATGAAATGATAGACGGCTCCGACTTCGACTGGAACAATCCCGAACATGCGGCTAATCCTTACGCAAACAGGGATCCGCGGTTGACATTCTCTATTTTGACGAACAATACCGTATTTAAAGGACGTCCGGTTGAATTATGGACAGGCGGGAAAGACGGAAAAGGAGTCAGCCGGGCGTCGAAAACCGGATATTATTTATTGAAGTATGTAAATCCCGATTTAAACCTGTTGCAAAACTACACCAGCGTTCATAGCTGGATTATCATGCGCTATTCGGAAGTGATTTTAAACTACGCTGAAGCAATGAACGAAGCATACGGACCTAACAACAACAATGGAAACCAATATACGGCTCGCCAAGCGGTAAATTTAATTCGCCGCAGAGGTAGCGTGAGGATTCCCGAACTTCCGGCTGCTATTACCCAGGCAGAGTTAAAAGAAAAAATCAGGAATGAACGGCGTGTCGATTTTGCTTTTGAAGACCACCGGCTTTGGGATCTCCGCCGTTGGATGACGGCTCCCGACGTATTGAATAAGCCTGTCAGGGGGGTGGAAATAACAAAAACAGGAGAAGACGCTTTTGAATACAAAACTGTTGTTGTTGAAAACCGAATTTTTCTTCCCAACATGTACCTGTATCCAATACCGCAATCCGATATAAACCTTACAGGATGGGAACAAAATCCCGGATGGTAAAGAGTTTATAGTTTGGAGTTTATAGTTCGTAGTTTATAGTTCGTAGTTTATAGTTTATAGTTCGTAGTTTATAGTTTAGAAACTCAATTTTGAAATTAGAAATCTTGAATCCCGATAGCTATCGGGAGAAATTAGAAATCTTGAAATTAAAATAACACTGTTGCTTTATGACCAAACAGGA
>JAISXQ010000157.1 GCA_031270425.1 Prevotellaceae bacterium
CTTGCCGAAGTTCTTCACATTTGCTTCGGGAACAATCATTTTTCGGAAGCCCAGCTTTCCGGCTTCGAGGACGCGCTGCTCTATCCGGTTGACAGGACGTATTTCGCCCGAAAGCCCCACCTCGCCCGCCATGCACACGTGGCTGTCGATAGCCATATCCACATTCGACGAAAGTATGGCGGAAATAACCGCCAGGTCGATGGCGGGGTCGTTCACTTTAATGCCTCCGGCGATGTTGAGGAATACGTCCTTTTGCGCAAGTTTGAATCCCGCCCGTTTTTCGAGTACGGCAAGGAGCATGTTCAGGCGGCGCAGGTCGAACCCGGTGCTCGACCGCTGCGGGGTACCGTAGCTGCGGAACTGACCAAAGCCTGTGCTTCGATAAGAAAGGGGCGCGCGCCCTCGATGGTAGAAGCGATGGCTATGCCGCTCAGTCCTTCGTGGTTTTGCGACAGCAGCAGTTCCGAAGGGTTGCTCACTTCGCGCAGACCCGATTGCCGCATTTCGAATATGCCGAGCTCCGGCGTGCTGCCGAAGCGGTTTTTTATCGAGCGGAGGATGCGGTACATGTAATGCTGGTCGCCTTCGAACTGCAAAACCGTGTCGACGATATGTTCCAGCACTTTGGGTCCGGCTATGCTGCCTTCCTTGTTAATGTGCCCGATAAGGAAAACCGGCGTTCCGGTCGTTTTACAGAATTTGAGGATGGCGGCGGCGCATTCGCGCACCTGCGTTACGCTGCCGGGCGACGATTCGACGGTTTCGGTGCTTATCGTCTGTATGGAGTCGATTATGACAAGACCGGGTTGCAGGTTTTGTATATGTACGAAAATTTGTTCGAGCGATGTTTCGCTTACGATATAGCAGTCGGGGTTGTCGAATTTCAGGCGTTCGGCGCGGAGTTTCAGCTGGCTGGCGCTTTCTTCGCCCGAAACGTACAAGGTTTTTTTGCCTTGTATATTGAGCGCCGCCTGCAATGCCAACGTCGATTTGCCTATGCCCGGTTCCCCGCCGATAAGCGCCAGCGAACCTTCGACCATGCCGCCTCCCAGTACGCGGTTCAGTTCGTTGCTTCCGGTATCGAAACGGCTTTCTTCCTTTGCTTCCAGATCCGAAATGCGGACGGGTTTCTGCTTCGCGATTTCCAGTCCTGCCAGCTGTATTTTAGCGGCGGGAGCTTTGCTCACGATTTCCTCCACGTAACTGTTCCACTCTCCGCACGAAGGGCATTTGCCAATCCACTTGGGCGACTCCGCGCCGCAATTCCGGCATACATAAACCGATTTTGTTTTTGCCATAACTGTAAGTTTAAAGTTTCAAGATTTCAGGTTTCAAGATTTCAAAATTTCTCCCGAATAGCTATCGGGTCAGGTTTAAAGTTTCAAGTTTCGTTGATTCTTTACTCATCCAAACTATAAACTTTAAACTATAAACTTTTTTCTTATTTTTCTTCCAAAACAAACTCTACTTCCTCCGGCGACAGTTGGATGTTCGATATGTAAGGATTATTCGTAACAATCTCCGGTTTTTGTTTAATGTCGGTTTTGCTTATTTTGTTGTAATCCAGTACGATCCGTATATCGTCCGTCCGGTTGAAACGGCTCAACCCGACATTGAACTTGACGTTTACCGTTGCCGGAAATGTACGGATGGTCAAATGGCGGGGACAGTTGACAAAAGTAACAGGCAGTTTTATATTTTTTTCGGTAAACTTTTCCGGAAAAACGCTTATTCTTACTTCGTCCGTCGAAAAACGAAGGGATTCTACCGGCATCAGTTTTATTGTTACCGAAATATTGTCTTTTACGTTGTTCAACTTCACATATTCGGTTTTAATGCTCGAAAGGGTGTCCAGCACATGTTTCGGGGCAAATACCGTAATTTCGCCCGGTTCTACCCTGGTAGCTTCGCTGAAAGTGTATTGCTGCGCCGGTTCAATTTCCCCGTTGATTCGCACGGGCAATATCCTTGTGCTTAGCTTCTCGTATTGGACATAAAGCGTGTCGGGCGAAATGGATTGCACGATTGTGGACGGCAGCATAAGTTTTGAAATCCGGGCTGCCAGTTCGTCCGAAGTGATTATAATTTCTCCCTTTTCGTAAAAATCCCGGTCTACTAAATCAATAACCAGCGAAAGCGGTCTTTTTCTGTAATACCCCAACAAAGTATTTCCCTTATCTTTTAGCGATACGGTCATTTTTGTTTCGGGACTGTTCGTTACCTGTATATTCCGGGGGATTCCCGTGTAACGTACCGGCAAAGACATAGTTGTTTCTCTTTCTTTTTCCAGGGTATTTGCAAACCAAAACACAGTGGAAAGGCAGAGAAAGAATAAAAAACTTAAAACATTTTTCGACATAAAAAATGCTTTAAGTTTCGTTAAATAGATTCTTAATATCCGTATAAGCTTGTGTTCAGCCATAAGACCGAATTATTTTGCAGCCGTTTGAATATCTTCCGCCGACGGGAACACCGAATTTTTATCTACTTTAATGCGCACGTTCTCGGCAATTTCGAGCAATACCGTGTTGTCGCTCATTTCTTTTACTTTTCCGTAGATTCCGCCCGAAGTAACAACCCGGTCGCCCACCTTCATGGCTTCGCGCTGTTTCTTGATTTCTTTTTGCCGTTTACTTTGGGGACGGATAAGGAAGAAGTAAAACACAACTATTATCAATCCGATAAAAATAAAATTCTGCCAACCGTTCGCAGGTCCTTGTTCTCCGGTTGCAGGCGCCGCTTGTAATAAAATGCTTAATAAATTCATGTTTTCTTTATTTTAATTTGGAACTTTATGAACTGCAAATATAATAAAAAGTTCCGGTTTTAAAAGACACGCGCTCTGTCTATTGAACTTTTTTATCTTCCAGCTTAAAACGTATCCTTATTTTTCCGTCGGAATAGTCGCTACTTGTAATTCTGAAACGCCCAATTTCGCCCGTATTTTTCACATGATCGCCGATGCAGGCGCAAAGGTCGTAGTCGCCAATGGAAACTAAGCGGATGGTTTGACTTGCGTTTTCGGGCAGTTTGCTTAAATCAATATCTTCCGGCGCGTCCTTCAAATCGACAAAGGAAACAGAAACATCCAGATTTCGCTCTATCTGTTCATTTACATTAGCCTCTATTTCAGCTATTTGTTCCGCTGTCGGCTCGGCGGACAAAAAATAATCGCACTTGCTTTTCTTACGTTCTATATGGCTGTTTTTTGAACGGGCGCATCCGAACATCCGAACCATTGCCTGATTCAGAATATGTTCCGCCGTGTGCATC
>JAISXQ010000084.1 GCA_031270425.1 Prevotellaceae bacterium
TATTCTGCCGGTTTAAGTGCGCAGAGTCCGGCAATAAAACAGGATAGTTTGTCGCTTACCCTCGAACAGGCGGTCGAAATCGCTTTGAGCGAAAGCCCGACGATAAAAGTAGCCGACAAGGAAATAGAACGGGTCAACTACGTTCGACAAGAGCGTTTAGGCGGTTTGCTGCCGGACGTATCGCTCTCGGGAGCATACCAGCGGGCATTGAAAAAACAACGGATGATTTTTGATATTCCGGGCATGCCCTCCAATCCCGACGGCTTCGAGATAGGACAGGACAATACTTTCACCGGAGGGATTACGGCAAGTTTACCTATTATCGCTCCCGCGCTGTGGTCAACATTGAGTTTGAATGAAGTGGAACTCGAATTGGTTAACGAGTCGGCGCGTTCTTCAAAACTGTCGTTAGTCAATCAGGTAACGAAAGCTTATTACAGCGTTTTATTGGCGCAAGATTCCTACGACGTTATCTACCGCAGCTACGACAACACGCAGGTAAATGCACAAATAACCGAAAGCAAGTTCAAACAGGGAACGCTGTCCGAATTTGAATGGATACGCGCCGACGTACAAGCCCGCAACGCGAGAACCAACCTCGTTTCTGCCGAAAGCGCGGTAAATTTGGCGATGCTTCAACTGAAAATGCTGATGGGCGTCGGCATGGATACCGAAATTAGCGTGGCAGGAAAACTAAGCGATTTTCATGAAAGTATTTACAATGATGTGTTAGCGTCCAATTCATCCAATCTGGATACCAATTCGGATTTAAAGCAATTCGACATACAGGCGAAACAACTGGAACAATCGCGTAAAATCAATCTGGCAGGCGCATTGCCTACTCTGGCGGCAAACATCAACTACCAATACATGTCGATGGTAAACGACGACAAGACATTTAGCCAAGACCACGTATGGTTTCCAACTTCCACGCTTGGCGTTTCGCTTTCCATCCCTTTGTTTCAAGGCGGCTCGAAACACTTGAAAAACAAACAGATAAAAATACAACAGGAAGAATTGGTGTATCAGCGCGAGAATATACAGAGAAGCCTGGAACTGCAAGTTACATCCTGTCTGGACAATATGAAAAAAGCCGTCGAGAAAAGCGAATCGAACAAAGAAGGCTTGCGTCAAGCCGAAAAAGCGCTGACTATTTCCCAAAAGATGTACGAAGTCGGAATGGCTACTTTCCTTGATGTAAGCAATGCCGAATTGCTTTATATACAAGCCGGATTAGCCTACAACCAATCTATTTACGAATATCTGTCGGCTAAATCCGATTTGGAAAAAATATTGGGAAGAGAGTATTAGAGTTTACAGTTTTAGAGTTTATAGTTTATAGTTTACAGTTTACAGTTTTAGAGTTTATAGTTTAGAGTTTTAGAGTTTATATTTTTAGAGTTTATGGTTTTGAAATAAAAAAGAAGTTATACAGAAAACAAAAAGAAAACAAATGAAAAAGAATTTAGTAATCGCATCCGTCTTTTTAGCGCTTATTGCCGGTATGGCTGCTTGCGGCGGCGCCCAAACAAAGGGAAAAGGGAACGGCAACGACAGTGTACAAGCGCCCAAAGTCCGCATTATGAAAGTATCAATCCGCGAAGTGGAGCAGAATGTGAGTTTTACGGCTACGGTAGACCCCGAATCGAAAAACAGCATCGCCCCCACGGCGCCAACGCGCATCCGCAACATTTTCGTCGAAGTGGGCGATAAGGTGAGCAAAGGTCAGCGTCTGGTGCAAATGGACGACCTCAATCTGGCAAACCTCGAAACGCAACTGGCGAACATACGCGAAACCTACCGCCGCGTCTCGGAACTTTTTGCTGTGGGAGGTTCTTCGCAACAGGATTTGGACAACGCCAAAATGCAATTGGACGTGGCAGAAAGCAACTTGCGCAATCTCAAAGAAAATACCTATCTTATAAGTCCTGTCGACGGAGTGGTAACTGCCCGCAACTACGACAACGGCGATCTGTTTAACGGACAAATCCCCGTGCTTACGGTAATGCAGGTGAATCAACTGAAACTGAAAATCAATATCTCGGAGAGTTATTTCAGCAAGGTGAAAAAAAATCTGGGAGTCGCTGTGGAATTTGACGTATATAAAAATGAGAAATTCAACGGCGAAATTAACCTGATTTATCCCACCATCGACCCCTACACGCGGACTTTTACCGCCGAAGTGAAGCTGTTGAACAAGGGAGACAAAATACGTCCGGGCATGTTCGGACGGGTGCTGATAAACTTCGGAACAGAAAACAGGGTGGTAGTTTCCGACCGCGCCATTGTAAAACAGCCGGGTTCGGGCATACGTTATGTCTATCTTTATAAAGAGGACGGAACGGTCAGTTATCAGGAAGTTACGCTGGGCATGCGCATCGGCGACGAATACGAAGTTCTGAGCGGACTTAACGACGGCGATGTGATTGTCGCAGCCGGACAGGCGCGGCTCTCCGACGGCGATAAGGTAGAGGTGATCTCTTAATTTAGAGCCAAGAGCCAAGAGCCAAGAATCAAGAGCCAAGATAAAAGATAATAAGAAGATTATTAAAAACTAATATTTGACAATCTCATTTCTCCCATTATATTATGAGCATATACGAAACCTCTGTCAGAAAACCGGTTACCATCGCGTTGATATTTATAGCGGTGCTTATTCTGGGTATCTTTTCTTTCCAACGCCTGCCCATCGACCTTTACCCGAATATCGAGGTAAACATGCTGATGGTAATGACCACTTATCAGGGAGCAAGCGCGGCGGACGTCGAAACAAACGTTACCCGCCCTTTGGAGAATACCCTCAATACGGTGGCGAATTTGAAGAACATCACTTCTTCATCAAAAGAAAATACGTCTATTATTACGCTCGAATTTGAATACGGCGAGGATATTGACGTGCTAACCAACGATGTGCGGGACAAGCTCGAACTGGTAAAGTCCTACCTGCCCGACGGTACGTCCACGCCGCTTATCTTCAAATTCAGTACCGATATGATTCCTATTTTATTCATATCGGCAGAAGCAAAAGAAAGCCTGCCCGGACTGTATAAAATCCTCGACGACAACGTGGCGAACAACCTCGCACGGATAAAAGGCGTGGGTACCGTATCCATTTCCGGCGCGCCCGAACGCGAAATACAGGTCTATGTTGACCCCAACAAGCTGGAAGCCTACAACATGACCGTAGAAAGCATTTCGCAAGCCATTATGATGGAAAACCGGAATACGCCCGCAGGAACGGTCGATGTGGGAAGCGATACCTATTCGCTGCGCGTGAGGGGCGAATTTTCCGAAGTGCAGGAGCTATACCAAGTAGTGGTGGGCAATTTCAACGGAAAAACCATCTTCCTCTCCGACGTAGCGTCAATTCGGGATGGAGGACAGGAACGTATGCAGGAATCCTACACCAACGAAGTACAGGGGGCGACTATCGTCATTCAAAAGCAATCCGGCGCAAACACGGTAAAAATTATCGAAGCCATAAAAAAAGAATTGCCGAAAATCAAAGAAAATCTTCCGGGCGACATCAAACTGAGCATTATAACCGACTCGTCGGATACGATTAAAAATACGATTTCGAGTTTGGAAGAAACGGTAATTTTTGCTTTCATCTTCGTGATGCTTGTGGTACTTTTCTTCCTCGGACGCTGGCGCGCCACGATTATCATCATGGTAACCATTCCGGTTTCATTGATAGCCGCCTTTATTTACCTGTTCGGCACGGGCGGTTCGCTCAACATCATTTCGATGAGCGGACTTATCATCGCTATCGGGCTTGTGGTGGACGACGCCATTGTAGTGCTCGAAAACATTACCACACATATCGAGCGGGGCAGCGATCCGCGAAGCGCGGCAGTGCTCGGAACCAACGAAGTGGCGCTCGCCGTTATGGCGTCCACACTTACGCTTGTGGCGGTTTTCCTGCCCTTTACCATGGTATCGGGAATGGCGG
>JAISXQ010000086.1 GCA_031270425.1 Prevotellaceae bacterium
GTTCACATTTTATGCTGTGAATCCCCTACGGGGAATTATTAAGGCTTATTTTCAAATTTTCTATTGATATGTATGACCTACGGTCAATCTGATTTTCAATGAATTACAATTTATTTCAAATTTTAATTTCTTAATTTCTTAATTTCTTAATTTCTTAATTTGCTAATCTGCATTTGCTAATTAATTTAGTATTTAAAACGTCCAAAAGGACTTTCAATCAGCAATTCTTTTTTATCCGAAGCCTCGCAACGCCCTACAACCCGCGCATCGACGCCGAAAGAGCGGGAAATGGCGATGACCTGCTCCGCGTACTGTTCCGGCAAGTATAACTCCATGCGGTGTCCCATATTGAACACTTTGTACATCTCTTTCCAATCCGTACCCGATTCTTTTTGGATCATTTCAAACAGGGGCGGAATGGGGAAGAGATTATTTTTCACTATTTTCAACCGGTCGATAAAATGCAGGATTTTTGTTTGAGCGCCGCCCGAACAATGCACCATGCCGTGAATGTGCGGGCGAAGTTCACTCAACAGTTGTTTTACAACCGGAGCATAGGTGCGTGTGGGCGAAAGCACTAATTTTCCGGCGTTTACGCCCAAACCCTCAATAGCGTCCGTCAAGCGGTAGGAACCGGAGTATGCCAGATGTTGAGGAATGGAAGCATCGTAACTTTCGGGGTATTTCGCCGCCAGATACGACGCGAAAACATCGTGCCGCGCCGAAGTCAGTCCGTTGCTGCCCATGCCGCCGTTGTATTCCTTCTCGTAAGTAGCTTGCCCGCAGGACGAAAGCCCGACAATCGCATCTCCCGCCCGGATATTGGCATTATCAATAACTTCCGAACGTTTCATGCGGCATGTTACCGTGCTGTCCACAATGACGGTGCGTACCAAATCGCCCACATCGGCAGTTTCACCGCCTGTCGGATAGATGTTTACGCCCAGCGTGCGCAGTTCTTCCGCCAACTCGTTCGTACCGTTAATGATTTCGGAAACGACTTCGCCCGGTATCAGCGACTTGTTGCGTCCGATGGTGGACGAAAGCAGGATATTATCCGTCGCTCCTACGCAGAGCAGGTCGTCGATATTCATAATCAACGCATCTTGCGCGACGCCTTTCCAAACGGACAAATCGCCTGTTTCGCGCCAATACACGTAAGCCAGCGACGATTTTGTTCCGGCTCCGTCGGCGTGCATGATGTTGCAATAGCCGGAGTCATTTCCCAAAAAATCGGGGATGATTTTACAGAAAGCTTTGGGATAAAGCCCCTTATCAATATTTTTTATGGCGTTGTGAACATCTTCTTTCGACGCCGAAACACCTCTTAAATTGTAACGCTGATCGCTCATTGATTTACGATTTTTGATTTACGATTGCACAATGTAACTATGCAAACACACAAAAATAAGCAAATACTGCGGATAACACAATTCAAAAGAGAAAAAATATCTGTACGGAACAAGTCCACACGATCCTTTATTAACCGTGCTTATCCGTTTAGTCCGCCTTATCTCTGTACTGATTAACTTACAGTATCGACTTGGCAATACCCATTTCCAAGCCGCGCAGTTCAGCCAAGCCGCGCAAACGACCGATACACGAATAACCCGGATTTGTTTTCTTGTGCAAATCGTCCACCATTTGATGTCCGTGGTCGGGACGCAACGGAATGGAAACCCCCCTTCTTTGCTGAATCAGGACAAGTTCCTTCATTACGGCGTACATATCCACATCGCCTTCCAGGTGGTTGGCTTCGTAGAAGTTGCCTTCTTCGTCGCGCCGCGTCGAACGGAAATGAACGAAATAAACCCTGTCGCCCATATTCTTCAACATTTGAGGAAGATTATTTTCAGGAATCACGCCAAAAGAACCGGTACAATAGCACAAGCCGTTCGATGCGTTCGGCGCTGCTTCTATCAGTTTCAGGAAATCGGCTTCCGTGCTCATTATGCGGGGCAATCCTAAAATGGAATAAGGCGGATCGTCGGGGTGGATGGCTAATTTTACGCCAACTTCATCGGCAACAGGCGCAATTTCGGACAGGAAGTAAATCAGGTTCGAGCGCAACTTTTCTGCGTCAACATTTTGGTAACGGTCGAGTTGTTTCTGGAATTCTTCCAGTGTAAAACTTTCTTCCGCGCCGGGCAGTCCGGCAATCATGTTGCGAACCAGCAATTTTTTGTCGTCTTCGCTCATCGTGTCCAGACGAGCCTTTGCCTTCTCTATTTCCTTGGCGGAATAATCCTTTTCGGCATTAGGGCGTTTCAGCAAAAACAAATCAAAAGCGATGAAGGCGGCGCGCTCGAAACGCAGGGCCTTAGAACCGTCGGGCATGGTATATGCCAGGTCGGTTCGCGTCCAGTCGAGTACCGGCATAAAGTTGTAAGTAACGATTTTTACCCCGCAACTTGCCAGATTCCGAATACTTTGTTTGTAATTTTCGATGTATTTTTTGTATTCGCCTTCCTGCGTTTTTATGTGTTCGTGTACCGGAATGCTTTCAACAACCGACCACGTTAAGCCTGTGGCTTCGATTTCGGCGATTCGTTTGTTTATTTCTTCCACAGTCCACACTTCGCCGTTTTTTACATGATGCAAAGCCGTAACAATTCCTGTTGCGCCTGCCTGTTTTATATCCCAAAGCGATACGGGGTCTTTGGGTCCATACCAACGCCATGTTTGTTCAAATAGTTTCATAATGTATGTTTCTTAATTAAATCGAAAATGCGTCGAAACCTCCGTCAATAACCAGTATGGTTCCTGTTACGAATTTGGAAGCGTCGCTTATCAAGTAATGTACCGAGCCGAGCAATTCGTCGGCGTCTCCAAAGCGGTTGAAGGGCGTATGAGCCAGTATCGTCTTTGCGCGGTCGGTGTATGATCCGTCGGGATTGGTCAGCAGCGTCCGGTTTTGTTCGGTGATAAAAAATCCGGGAGCCAGTGCATTGACGCGGAAACCGGAACCGAATTTCAACGCCAGTTCGCCCGCCATATACTTGGTAAAATTTGCAACAGCCGCTTTTGCCGCTCCATATCCGGCAACGCGCGTCAAGGGGCGGAGCGCCGATTCGGACGCGATATTGATGATGTTTCCGGTTTTAGCGTCAACCATCGCCTTGGCAAACACCATAGTGGGGAGAACGGTTCCGAAAAGGTTCAGATCGACCACTTTTTTGAAAGCGTCTATATCCAGATCGAAAACTGTTTTGTCCGGCGCAATAGTTGCGCCTGCCATATTTCCGCCCGCCGCATTGATAAGCGCGTCAATTTTTCCGTATGCCGCGACAATGTCCGTTTTGTTTTTTTCCAGAACGTCTTTGTTCAAAACATCGGTTTCAAAGAAAAAAGCGTCGCCGCCATTCTTCTTGATTTTTGCCGCTAATTCCACTCCTTTTGGCGCGTCCCTGTCCAATATGGCGATTTTAGCCCCTTGTCCGGCAAGGTAAGTTGCCATGTCCGAACCCAGCACGCCACAACCTCCTGTAATTAGGATTACTTTTCCTTTAATGTCAAATAAGTTTTGTACCATGATATTTTTTGTTTGATATTTCCGGTGGATTTTTGTTTTGTTGCAAATATATGAAATATTTGGAAGAATCAAAACACCGTGTTCGGACACGGCATTTTAATAAAGCGTATAATTATTTGATTATCAGATTGATTTGCAACAAAATAAAAAGAAAATTGAAATGTTATAAAAACACAAATCAGTAAATAGAAAAACGGAGGTATTTTTTCAACTACCTCCGTTTTTTTTTGATTTTGTATAAAAGCTTTAATCTCTTTCGTACTCAATATCGAGTACATTCCGGCGGGCGTCCGCTTTCTTTTCGTAGTCGTCGCGCGAATAAACTACCAGTTTGTCGAATTCGCGCTGTCCGGTTCCGGCAGGAATCAGGTGTCCGCATATAACGTTTTCCTTCATACCTTCCAGACGATCCACTTTTCCGTTGATAGCGGCATCGTTCAACACTTTTGTAGTTTCCTGGAACGATGCAGCCGACATAAAGCTGGTTGTTTGCAACGCGGCGCGCGTGATACCCTGCAATATCTGATCCGATGTGGCGGATATGGCGGGACGCGTTTCAACCGGATGCAAATCGCGGCGTTTCAGCATACTGTTTTCGTCGCGCAGCTTGCGGAGCGTAATAATCTGACCTACTTTCAACACGGTGGAATCTCCTGCACAGGTAACTACACGTTTACCCCAAACACGGTCGTTCTCTTCCATAAACTCGTTTTTGTCAACGATTTGTTTTTCGAGG
>JAISXQ010000106.1 GCA_031270425.1 Prevotellaceae bacterium
GTTCCGCTACCTGCTCCAAAGCGCTTAATATCTCGTTTTCTGAAATGGATAGCGCAAACTTTTTGTCTTTAATCTGTATGGTCGGATTCATGATTTTTTTGTTTTTTACCGGTTTTGGAAAAGCCTTACAAAATTAAAAAAAAATCCTCATTAACCGGTAAATTTTAACGTTACGTGTAACTTCGTTTTGCGACATAATTCTTTTCTTTACTCCCATTCAATCGTTGCGGGCGGTTTGGAACTAATATCGTACACAACGCGGTTGACGCCTTTTACCTTATTGATGATTTCGTTGGACATTTTCGCCAGAAATTCGTAAGGCAGATGCGCCCAGTCGGCGGTCATGGCATCGGTGGAAGTTACGGCGCGCAGGGCGACCGCATTTTCATAAGTCCGCTCGTCGCCCATCACTCCTACCGATTGCACCGGAAGCAGGATAACGCCCGCCTGCCACACCTTATCGTACAAATTCCACTCGCGCAGACCGTTAATAAAAATATCGTCGGCGTCCTGCAATATGCGAACTTTTTCGGGGGTAATATCGCCCAAAATACGGACGGCTAATCCCGGTCCGGGGAAGGGCTGGCGTTTAATCAGGTGGTGCATCATTCCCAGTTCCGTTCCTACGCGGCGCACTTCGTCCTTGAAAAGCAGGCGCAAGGGTTCGCAGAGTTTCAGGTTCATTTTTTCGGGCAATCCGCCTACGTTGTGGTGCGATTTTATAACCGTTCCCGTAATGGAAAGCGACTCGATAATATCGGGATAAATCGTTCCCTGTGCCAGCCACTTAACGTTTTTTATTTTATGCGCCTCTTCGTCGAACACATCGATAAATCCGGCGCCTATGATCTTGCGTTTTTTCTCCGGATTCGTAACTCCCGCCAGGGCTTTATAAAAACGTTCGCGGGCATTTACCCCGATAACATTCAGTCCCAGATGCTTATAATCCGCTATTACGGTTTCAAACTCGTTCTTGCGCAGCAAGCCGTGATCGACAAATACGCAGGTGAGGTTTTTCCCGATGGCTTTGTTCAGCAACACCGCGGTTACCGAAGAATCGACTCCGCCCGACAGGGCAAGCACCACTTTATCGTCTTTGAGTTGTTGGCGGAGTTCTTTTACCGTGCTTTCGACAAAGGAGGCGGGCGACCAATCGCGCTTGCACCCGCAAATGGACAGGAAGTTTTCCAACAAGCGTATGCCGTCAAGCGTGTGGAAGACTTCGGGATGGAACTGCACGCCCCAGGTAGCTTCTCCTTCGACGCGGTAAGCGGCAATCTTTACGTCGGCTGTGCTTGCCGTCGTTGCGAAAGAGGCGGGCATTCCGGTTATCGTATCGCCGTGCGACATCCATATTTGCGAACCGGCGGAAATACCGTTACATAATTCGTCCGTATTGTCGATGTACGAAAGATTAGCCCGTCCGTATTCCCTCGATCCGGCGGATTCAACTTTTCCTCCCGAAGAATACACGATGTATTGCGCCCCGTAGCAAATACCCAGCACCGGAAACTTGCCCCGCAACGGCTTCAAATCCATACGGAAAGCATTAGAATCGTACACCGAATAAGGACTCCCTGAAAGGATAACGCCTTTAACCTCCGCCGTATCTTCGGGGAACTTATTATAAGGCATTATTTCACAATACATGTTCAATTCGCGGAGGCGGCGACCTATTAACTGCGTAGTTTGAGAACCAAAGTCGAGAATGATAATTTTTTCCATTTTGTGCGGATAAGAGGGTGTTACGTTACTTTTAAAAACGATACAAAAATAAGAAAAAATTTTAAATACGCAACCCTCTAATCCCCTAAGGAGGCAGGGGCGATAGTCCGGCTATCTTTGTAGAATACTATAAGCATAAAGAAATCAGGGCAACCGCATCAAAAAGTTGTGCAACAGACACAAGACGTTATGCCAAACTTTTCATTATGGATAACTACGCCGGACAGGGAATTCTTTGTTTTAACACCTCTTTTTTTCAGGAGTTCGGGACATAGCCCCTCCATTTCTCAATCAGCCGTTGCATATCCTCCGGCAGTTCGCTGTCGAAGTGCATTTCTTCGCCTGTCCGCGGATGCACGAAACCCAGTGTTTTGGCGTGCAATGCCTGGCGCGGACACAGTTCGAAACAGTTTTTTATAAATTGTTTGTATTTGGCGGAGGTCGTCCCTTTCAGCACATCGTTGCCGCCGTAGCGTTCGTCGTTGAAAAGCGTGTGCCCGATGTGCTTCATGTGGACGCGGATTTGGTGCGTGCGTCCTGTTTCGAGGCGGCATTCCACCAGCGTTACGTAGGCAAAGCGTTCGATAACCTTGTAATGCGTTACGGCATGTTTGGCAAGCGGATTTTCGCCTTCGGGAAAAACGGAAAAAAGCATCCGGTCGCGCGGGTCGCGAGCCATAGCTCCGGTAATTGTGCCCTCGTCCTGTTTCAGGCTTCCCCACACCAGCGCGTAGTAGCGGCGTTGCGTTGTCTTATCGAAAAACTGCTTGCCGAGATGCGTTTTCGCGTCCGCCGTTTTCGCCACAAGGAGCAAGCCCGAAGTATCTTTGTCGATGCGGTGCACCAGTCCGAGGCGCGAATCGTTGGGGTCGAAGCCCGGAACGTCCTTTAAATACCAGGCTATCGCATTCAGCAAGGTTCCCTCGAAGTTGCCGAATCCCGGATGCACCACCAACCCGGATTGTTTGTTCACCAGCAATATATCCTCGTCTTCGTACACGACGTCAATAGGAATATCCTGCGGAATAATCGTAAATTCCGAAGGCGGATAAGCCAGTACAACAGAAATAATATCCTGCGGCTTTACCTTATAATTCGATTTTACAGGTTTTGTATTGACTAAAATATATCCGCCGGCGGCGGCTTCCTGTATGCGGTTGCGCGAAACCGACGCGCCGATGCTGTTTACCAGATACTTGTCGATGCGCACGGAACCCTGTCCCTTGTCCACCACAAAGCGGTGGTGCTCGAAGAGTTCGCGTTCTTCGTCTGTTTCATTAAAATCGTCCCTGTCCTTTTTACTGTAATCGTCCACAGTTACTTTTGTGTTGTCGGATATGAGTTAAAAAAACTCTTCGTCGTCCAAGTATTTTTTGTCCATATCGTCAAATTCTTTATCCAATAATGTTTTATCTTTCGACAGCCATACATCAATGCGGCTTCCTTCGGAAAGAAAACC
>JAISXQ010000118.1 GCA_031270425.1 Prevotellaceae bacterium
GTTCGGTTTACCACTTCCGCGCTTCCGCAACGGATAACGGCGCAAAACGCTTCCAAATCATCACCCGCAAGGCGGAAATGGACTCGGAAGACAAGGAAGTGAGAGTGCTCCGTATCAACGGCAATACCTTTATCGATAGCCGGAGCAAAAGTACGGCGGAAATACGCCTCTTCGACCTTAGCGGACGGCAGTTGCAACAAACGCTACGGCTTGCTCCGGGCGAAATAAGGGCGCTTCCGTTACTGCCCGGCGGAGTGTATGTTGTGGGAATAGCTGTGGAAGGGAAGAAGTATTTGGAGAAGGTAATAATGTAAAAAACAACCCCTAACCCCTGAAGGGGGACTTTTGGTTCGTGCAACGTTGCAGTTTCGTGCGTTGCAAAAGCGGAATAACACCTAACAGGTTTTGAAAACCTGTTAGGTGTTATTCCGCTGACCTTTCCTGTTTAAACTTTTCCAACGTTCCGAACGTTGGAAAAGTTTAGGAAATTACCCCATGCGACAAAAATATATGCTTTTTGCGACAAGGATGCAAAGCCTGCGTCATAATTGCAACAGATAAGTACATATTTGCAAGCCTCCCGTTTTTTTTCTACGTATCTTTGCGTTGATGTAATCCTGTTTTTTTTAGTATCTTGCAACGGTCAAAATTTATATAAACACGGAAACGCCCATAAGAAGAAAATTCTCAATAAAAACATATCCCGCAAAACGTGTAACGATAAGCCGGGAGACACAAAGCGCACAAAAAAAATCGTCCCGATAGCTATCGGGATAAAAATCAACCACAAAGAAATAAAGGAGCGCAAAGTAACGTTGCGTAACTTCCTGTCTTTGCAGTTATAAATTATACTAATTTTTAAACACATGAAAACAAGAAAATTAAAGGTTCTAAAAAAAGCCGTCGTTTTTACCGGTTTACTGCTGCCGGCTATCGCATTTGCGCAAGGATTTTTGCGGACAGATGGAAAAAATATCGTCAATGATCATGGAAGTGTCCTGCTGCGCGGCATCGGACTTGGCGGATGGGTATTGCAAGAACCCTACATGCTGGAATTGCCGGGTATTGCCCGAACGCAAACACAGATACGGGCAAAAATTAACTCCGCAGTTTCCGGCGAACTTACCGGCAAGTTTTATGATACATGGATAAAAAACGGAGTTACAAAAACGGATATTGATTCCCTGTCGTCCTGGGGTTTCAATTCGCTACGTTTACCGATGCACTATAATTTATTTACGCTTCCGGTAGAACAGGAAACGCTTACAGGCGAAAATACCTGGCTCGAAAAGGGTTTTACCGTTATCGACAGTTTGCTTGCATGGTGTAAGTCGAACAATATGTATTTGATGCTGGATCTCCACGCGGTGCCGGGCGGACAGGGAAATGATATTGCCATATCCGACGCTTCCGAAATTAAATTGTGGGAAAACGATGAAAACAAAAAGAAAACCATTGCTCTCTGGAAAAAAATAGCCGAACGCTATGCCCGCGAAGAATGGATCGGGGCTTACGATATATTAAATGAACCCAACTATGGATTTCAAAGCAACGAAGACAAAAACGGATGTAAGGAAGAGGGCAACGAAGCGCTCCGTGAATTGATGATCGAGATTACAACAGCAATCCGGGAGGTCGATAACAAGCATATAATCGTAATTTCGGGAAACTGCTGGGGGACTAATTACCGGGGTATTTTTCCCCTGTGGGATGAAAATATGGTGATAAGTTTCCATAAGTACTGGAATTATAATACCGTAGAAGAGATTGATTATATGTTGGAATACCGCGAAAAATATAATGCTCCCCTGTGGTTAAGCGAATCGGGAGAGAATTCCAATGCTTGGTCTAACGACGCTATCCGGCTGATAGAAAGCCATAATATAGGCTGGTGCTGGTGGACGTACAAAAAAATGGGACTTTCTTGTCCGATGCAAGTAAAACCTGTTCCGGGTTACGAAAAATTAAAAAAATACTGGAAAGGAGAAGGAGAGAAACTTTCGGAAAAAGAGGCTTGGGAAATACTAAGCCAACTGGCGGAAAATTATAAAATAGAAAATACCGTTTATCACAAAGACTATATCGACGCTTTATTTCGACAGGTAAAAACCGGCGAAACTATTCCTTTTAAGCCGCATGTATTAAATAAACGTAAAAAATTGACTATTTTTGCTTCGGATTACGATTTGGGAAGAAGCAGTCGCGCGTATTTTGATAAAGATTCTGCCAATTACCGTACTTCAACCAACGAAAATACGATATGGAATAAAGGTTTACAATACCGCAACGATGGGGTAGATATTATATGCTGCGACGACGACGAACTTTCAAATGGCTACTGCGTCGGTTATATAGAAGCCGGAGAATGGATACAATACACTGTTGATGTTGAAAAAGCCGGAAAATATACATTTAATTCAAGGATTGCGAATCAAGACGCGGCTTCCTTTTATTTTACCGTAAATAATACGAAAACAAACAGCGTCCAGCTTAATCAAGCGGGTGAAAAGAAATGGATAACAAGGGATTTAAAAAACATAGCTTTAAAAAAGGGGGAAAACGTA
The DNA here is from genome assembly GCA_031270425.1 of Prevotellaceae bacterium. Lineage (GTDB taxonomy): Bacteria > Bacteroidota > Bacteroidia > Bacteroidales > Paludibacteraceae > H1. The sequence continues at coordinate 2,565 of JAISXQ010000118.1, forward strand.
ATCCGTATGTACGCTGAACAGGGAGGGTTTGATATAAGCAATATCCAAATAGAGTAAAGAGCCAAGAGCCAAGAATCAAGACGTGAAGAGGAAAGAATAAAGAATAAAGAATAAAGATACGTAACTGTGTGCTAAAAATCAACAATTTACAAATTACAACCATGAAAAGAAGCTATTTATTTTTACTAATCGCATTGTTTTCGTTACAGGTTTGCGGACAAAAGCCATTTTCTAAACTTGTTTTTGAAGAGAATTTCGACGGCGAAGGCTTACCCGACGAACGGTATTGGAGTTATGAAGAAGGATACGTCAGGAACAAAGAGAAACAGTATTACAGCGTTAACCGCTTGGAGAACTGCTATCAGAAAGACGGTTTTCTGCATATTGTGATATTGAATGACAGCGCTTTGATAAAAGGCAAAAAGCGCCCGGTAACTTCGGCAAGCATATACACAAAAGGAAAACAGGAATGGAAATATTGCAACGTTGAAGTCCGCGCCAAACTGCCATCCTGCTTGGGAACATGGCCCGCTATATGGATGATGCCGGTTAAAGACGTTTACGGAAAATGGCCCCGGAGTGGAGAAATCGACATTATGGAACATGTTGGATATGAACCCGAAAATGTACATTATGCAATTCACTCGGAGAAATATAACCACGTAAAAGGCAATCAGAGAAATCATACGCATCCCTGCCCGGATTCATACACCAGTTTTCATGTTTACGGATTAGAATGGACTGAAAATAAAATAACGTGGCGTTTAGATGGAATCGAGCAATTTTCGGTAGAAAAAACAGAAGACAGCCCGGAAGCTTGGCCCTTTGACCAGCCTTTTTATTTAATCCTTAATGCCGCATTCGGCGGCGGCTGGGGAGGATATAAAGGAATTGACATAAGTCAACTGCCCCAAAAATTTAGCATTGATTATGTGAGAGTTTATCAATAAAAAACTAAGAGACTGTATTAAAAGTAATTTATCCACGAAACAACGTTCGGCGTAGCCAATTTACACGAAATTTATTTTAGTATTATCTTTTTCGTGTAAATTGGCTACGCCGAACGTTGTTTCGTGTAATTCGTGGACAACCTCTGCTACAACTCCGAATAACGAATATTTGAACAAAATAAAAATAAATTACCCCAACTAAAAAAACAAAAATTACACCTTTGTCAATTTAAATAGTTCTAATATTGCAGTGTCAAATATCCGCCGTTTCGATTTTACGGATAAAACGCTAAACGCCGGAATAAAAATTAATGATCACTTTTTTCAAAAATCTAAAACATGAACTCCAAGAAAAAAACACGTATTTTCGGGTGGATGCTTTTCTTTCTTCTTCCCGGCATATCGTTGACGGCGCAAAACAGAGCCATATCGGGAACCGTAAGCGAGAGCAACGGCGATAAAATACCCGGCGCTACCATAAAAGTGCAGGGAACGAATACCGCCACCATGACCGATCTCAACGGACAGTACAAACTGAATGCCGGCGCGGACGCTAAACGCCTCGAAGTATCTTACCTCGGAATGAAAACCGCCGTAGTGGAAATAAGCGGAAGTATTGTAAATGTAGTAATGACGCCCGAAGCGACGGCTTTGGACGAGGTTGTGGTTACCGGATACGGAACCACTAAAAAACGGGACTTGGTAACCAGCGTCGGTTCCGTAAGCGCGGAGCAGTTGAAGAACGTCCCTGTAACAAGCGCGGCGGAAGCGCTGCAAGGAAAGCTGGCAGGCGTTAACGTTACAACGACGGAGGGTTCGCCGGACGCCGATGTGAAAATCCGTGTGCGCGGCGGCAGTTCGTTAACCCAAAGCAGCGAACCGCTGTATATTGTGGACGGATTTCCGGTTCATAACATCAACGATATTCCGCCCTCGTCGATACAAAGCGTCGATGTGCTGAAAGACGCTGCGGCGACAGCTATTTACGGCGCACAAGGAGCCAACGGCGTTATTATTATTACGACGAAAGACGCCGGACTTTCCGGCGGAAACGACGGCAAATTCAACTTCAACGTGGATTATACAGGATATTGGGGAAGCAAAAAAATGGCAAAACGATACGAAATGATGAATCCGCGCGACTTTGCCCTGATGCAGTACGAATACGCCTGGTTGAAAGACCGCGCTCAAAATACAACTCCGGGACTTGGCAAAAAAGACATATTATCGAACTACAACGCTTATTTCGACCCTGTTTATAACGAAAACGGTCAGAATAAGGACATTTTCAGTCCGGTAGGCGATATACTGGATTATTGGACTGCGCAACCGCATACTGACTGGCAAAATGAAACCTTCGGGCGCACCGGAATAAACCTGAATAACAGCCTTACGATTAACGGCGGCAATAAAACGACGAATTTCACGCTGAGCTATAACCGCGTCGACGACAAGGGCATTATGTACGAATCGAATTACCTGCGCAACAATCTTTCGCTGAAAGTCAGCAGTAAGCCTGTTAAAGATTTGACCGTCAGCATAACCGGTCGCTACTCCAACACGGAAGTGCTTGGCGCAGGGGCAAACACCGCCGAAGATGCGGGCAGTAAAACCGAATCGCGCGTCCGCAACGCGATTGCCTACACACCCATACAGTTGTTTCAAAAAGATTCGGATTCGCTCGAAGACGAAGAATCTTACGGCGGCATGTACGACCCGATAACCGCCATTGACGACAACTACAAATTCAAAACCGACGACAAATGGACGATACAGGGCTATGTGCGCTACAAATTGTTCAAAGTCCTGACGCTGAAAAGCGATTGGGGATACGAAAGCCGGAATGTCAATACAGACCGTTTCTACGGAGTAACCACCTATTTTTCGCGTTCGGGGAAGGACAATCCGCTGTTGGGAAAAGGTTATTCGGCAGGAATTGTAAACGGTGCGGAAGAAACAAAATTCCGCAATTCCAATACGCTGGAATACAAACCGGTTTTCGACAGGATACACAGTCTCAACGTGTTGTTAGGCGAAGAAATTATTATGAACGACAGCGAAACTTCTACGGAATATACTTTCGGTTACGACGGCGGATATTCGGGGCGGGAAGTATTCGCAGGCAAAGCGCCCTACATACAACGCTTGCAGTCGAATTATATCTATCCGAACGACAATATGCTTTCGCTCTTTACCCGGGTCGACTACAACGCCTTTTCGAGGTATTACCTTTCGTTAACCATGCGGGGCGACGCTTCCACACGCTTTGCAAAAGAAAATCAGTGGGGATTTTTTCCCGCTTCGGCTGTGGCTTGGCGCATATCCGACGAGCCTTGGATGAGAAACCTTGCCGACGCCGCCCGAATTTCCGATTTAAAATGGAGGTTCAGCTACGGCATTGCCGGAAACAATAATGTGGACTTGGGTTATCTGAACAATCAATATGTAGAAAAATTAAAAATTAATCCCTTGCTGGGAGCTTATATCGGCTTGGCGCCTTACAACGACGAATTTGAAGCTAACGCTACGTTGAAATGGGAAACGACCATAACGCGGAACCTCGGTTTGGATTATACCTTTTTTAACGGCAGGTTAAGCGGAACGGTCGATATATATAAAAATTCGACAAAAGACCTGATTATCGCCAAAAAACTCGCTTCGGGAAAATACCAGTATCAAAATGTGGGGGAAACCGAAAACCGGGGTCTTGAATTTTCTGTTGCCACAGTGATTCTGGATAAAGGGACGGGGGATGTAACCTACGGATTGTCCGCCAACGCCAATATTTCTTTCAACAGGGGCAAAATAATATCCTTAGGCGGATTGGACGAGTATAATGTCGCGACCGGCTATTTAGGCTCCGGCTATCTGAACGCCGATGTAGAGTATAAGTTGAAGGTCGGCGAAGAATTGGGCAGAGTATGGGGCTATCAATACGACGGCTGGTA
>JAISXQ010000219.1 GCA_031270425.1 Prevotellaceae bacterium
TGTTTTATGTTTGTAACTCGTATTATCGTTAAAAAACGACCAACCAATAACTCCTCGTCAGAGACGAGGAGCAGTGGTGAAAAAATCTGGCGTATAATTTGTTGGGATTTTAAATAAAACCGCAAGACTTGTCCCGCCAAAGCGGGAGAAAAGAAGAAGCGCAAAGAAATTAGCACATCAACACATCGGCACATTAGCACATTAGCACATCAGCAAATTAGCACATCGGCACATCGGCACATTAGCACATCAACACATCGGCACATTAGCACATCAACACATCAGCACATCTAAATTTTTTATGGAGATAAGCAAGAGAAAAAAACAGCGGCTACGCAATTTGCAACTGATACTTGCAATTATCTGCACGTTTCTTGCGGCTTCTTTCCATACCTTTTCGCAAAACAACTACGAAATCAGTAAAATCAAAATCAGGGGGAATAAAAGTTTTTCAAAAGCAACCTTGCTCGAACAAACGGCTATGTACGAAACCAATTTTTTCCAACGCCGCATTCAAAAAAAGGAAGCCGCGCTTTACAATAAGGAATTTATAGAAAGCGACCTCGCCCGCATAAAAACTTTTTATCAGAGCCGGGGCTTTTTAGATGCGCAAATCCGCTTGGATTCTCTGGCGGTAAACGATGAAAAACAACGGGTAAATATAGCTATTTCTGTCGATGAAAACGAGGCGGTACTCATCGGGAATATTTCTGTCAATGTAGAATCCGGCGGGAATAAAACTGAATACGAAAGGATATTGCGGGGGATTGACAAAAATATGACGTTAACGCAGGGCGAGCGCTTCTGCGATGAAGACCTTTACAGCGACATTGAGAACATCAATACCCGCTTTGCCAACGCAGGCTATGTGTACGCTAAAATCGATTACGACCTGAACCTGAAAACGGACTCGAACAGGGTTGATATATCCTACAACATCGCGCCGAACACTATTTGCCGCATGGGCGAAACCGCCATTACCGGAAATACGCATATAAAAGAAAAAGTAATCCGCCGGCAGTTGACTTACAATGAGGGCGATACATACAGCAAACGGGAACTTGAAAATACGCGGAAACAGCTCTACAACCTGCAACTTTTCCGCATTGTGTCCATTACGCCGCAACTAAATAAAACAAACAGGCAAAATCCTGTTCCGGTACAAATCATCATTCAGGAAATGCCGCAATGGGATACAAAGTTCGGTGTCGGATACGGTACGGAAGACCGTTTCCGCGCTTTCGGGAATTTTACATACCGGGGGCTTTTCGGAGCGACGAGCCGTATAACGTTACAGGCAAAACATTCATACTTAATGCCTTATTATCTTGGTCTTTCGTGGACAGAACCGCAGTTTTTGCAGCGAAAAATATCCGTTTCGGTAAATCCCTACGCCAAACAGGAAAACGAACCGGGTTACAACGCTCATTTCCTGGGCGCATATTTTCCCGTGGGCTACAAACTTTCGGAAAAAATCAGCGTAACGCATGCTTACTATATCGAAAAAGTAACGCAAGACGCTACCGGCAGCGATACGTACGACTTTTCGGAAGAAAAAATGCTGTACAGCAAATCGGGTATATCAACTTCGCTAACCTTCAACAATGCGCTTCCGGATATTTCTCCGGTAAAAGGATGGGTAGCCTGTCTTAGCGGTAAAATAAACGGTTACGTTTTCGGTTCCGATTTCAACTATTCGACTTTAAAAATGGACGTCCGCAAGTATCAGAAAATAGAAAAATTCGTGGTTTCGGGGCGCGTTATGTTTGGCGGCGTTTATTCTTCCGACCCAAGCGGTTTTGTTCCGGTAGAAGACCGTTTTTATTCGGGCGGCAGCATGTCGAACAGGGGCTGGGCGCGTTCGGGTTTGGGACCCAAGCGCGACAACGGAACGCCGACAGGAGGCAAAAGCATTATAGAAACGAATATTGAAATACGCCGTCCGGTATTTTGGAAAATAGATTTGGCGGCATTTGTCGATGCGGGAAATGTGTGGCAGGATGCTTATAAATACCGTTTCGACAACTTTGCCTGCGCGGTGGGCGGCGGCATACGTATTGATACGCCTATTGGACCGATACGTTTTGACGTGGGATTTCCGGTAAACAACGAAAAGAAAACGCCGCAGTTTTTCCTGAGTGTGGGACAGGCGTTTTAGAAGTTTAAATGAAAAAAACAGTAAAATATAGCGTTCGCATCATGCTCGGTTTTCTTGCGGGGCTTGTATCGCTGTTGCTGCTTGTGGCGATAGCTATTCAAACTCCGCCTGCGAAAAGGCAAATTCTGCGTATTGCCGAACAGCAGGCGAATGCCGCGCTTAACGCCGAACTTTCTATCGGGGAATTAAGCGGAAATTTTTTCGGCAACCTGCGCTTGACGAATATCTTGCTAAAAACAAAGGAAGAGGATACATTAGCTTATATTTCGTCGCTAAGCGCGGAATACAAACTGCTTCCCCTGTTGCAAGGAAATAGTATCATAAACGATATTTCCATCGAAAATCCCTACCTGTATTTAGAAGAATTGGCGGATTCAACGTGGAATATCGCCCACATTTTAAAGTTGAACGAAGAAAGTCCCGACACGGCTTCAACCGAATTTTCGATGAAAATAACGCTCCACCGCTTTTTGCTTACAAACGGAGCGATTCGTATCAAGGCTTCGGATGAAATTATTCCAAGACAAATTCACGATTTAAACGTCAATCTTGCAGGGGAATACGCGGAAAAGAAGCAAAAACTCGAAGTCGGCGAATTTCGGTTCATTGCGGAAAAGCCCGATTTCGAGTTAAAGAACTTCGGCTTAACGCTTGCTGCGGACACTTCGTCCGTTCAACTTAGCAATATGCTGCTGCAAACCAAGCTGAACGAATTGACCGCCGATGCGCTGTATTATTTTTCCGGCGGTAAAGAATCGAAGGCAACGTTACAGACTGCGCCCATCGACATAAGCGAATTTCGCCCCTTTTTACCGGAAACATTCGATATAAAACTGCAACCCGCGATTTATGTAAACGCGTTGTTAAAAAATAAACGCCTGACGCTCGATGCTTCGTTGGCAAGCGGGAAACAGGGTCTCGATATATCCCTGCTGTCTGATTACTCGATCGAATATTTTACCGGCTCCT